>NZ_JAPPTO010000024.1:0-87567 GCF_027587135.1 Vibrio sp. MM46 | reverse complement strand
TATAACCTAAAGGCAAGAACCTCATTGGCTCGTGGTGAGAGATGAGCGAGTAAACCCAGCTTCGGCTGGGTTTTTTTCTGCCTGTTTTGGATTAATAACCCAGCAGCTAGCCAACCCATTGAATATTAGAGATTCATCACATTTCAGTAAGCTAAAGAAAATAATCGCAAAAAATTGAAAATTTCTCCTAAAGGATATTTATAGGTCGCCGTTAAAGGGACTGAGAGAAATGAGATGTACCTAAGTGAGGTGAGAGACACGACGGTGCATCAACTAAAGCCTTAAGGAGATCAATTATGGCGATTAACGTTAATACTAACGTTTCTGCGATGACCGCACAGCGTTACCTAAACCAAGCGGCTGAAGGTCAACAAAAATCAATGGAGCGTTTGTCTTCGGGTTATAAAATCAATAGCGCGAAAGATGATGCTGCAGGTCTACAGATTTCTAACCGTTTGAACGCACAGAGCCGTGGTCTAGACATGGCTGTGAAAAACGCGAACGACGGTATTTCTATTGCACAGGTTGCTGAAGGTGCAATGAATGAATCTACCAACATCCTACAACGTATGCGTGACCTATCGCTTCAATCTGCGAACGGTTCGAACTCAAAATCAGAACGTGTAGCGATCCAAGAAGAAGTAACAGCGCTTAACGACGAGCTAAACCGTATCGCTGAAACAACCTCTTTCGGTGGTAACAAGCTTCTAAACGGTACTTACGGTACTCAATCTTTCCAAATCGGTGCGGACTCTGGTGAAGCAGTAATGCTTTCTATGGGTAACCTACGTTCTGATACTTCTGCAATGGGTGGTAAGAGCTACGCAGCAGAAGACGGTAAAGATGCGTCATGGACAGTGAGCGATAAAACTGAACTGAAAATGACGTACACCAACAAGCAAGGTGAAGAGCAAGAGCTTACTGTCCAAGCAAAACAAGGCGACGATATTGAGCAGCTAGCGACTTACATCAACGGTCAAAGCGAAGATGTAAAAGCGTCTGTTGGTGAAGATGGCAAACTACAAGTATTTGCTTCTTCTCAAAAAGTAACGGGTGACGTTGAGTTCTCTGGTAACCTAGCGGGTGAGATCGGCTTCGGTGACGCAAAAGACGTAACGGTTAAAGACATCGACGTAACAAGCGTTGCAGGCTCTCAAGAAGCGGTAGCTATCATTGATGGCGCACTAAAATCAGTAGACAGCCAACGTGCGTCTCTTGGTGCATTCCAAAACCGTTTCAACCACGCTATCAGCAACCTAGACAACATTAACGAGAACGTTAATGCGTCTAACAGCCGTATTAAAGATACTGACTACGCGAAGGAAACAACGGCAATGACTAAGTCGCAAATCCTTCAACAAGCAAGTACTTCAATCTTGGCTCAAGCGAAGCAGTCACCATCTGCAGCGCTAAGCTTGTTGGGCTAATCGGGTCGACTCAGCCTAGTGATTACGTCACCAAAGCGATAGACCTATCGTTAGCCCATAAGGTGGAAGGGAGATTGTAATGGAAATATCCTCCTACACATCGAACATCCAGCCTTACGGCACACCGAGTGGCACAAAAGTTGCTAAAGAAAATGGCGTAGGCGCGCCAAGCACAGCAAGTTCAAACGGTACCGCTTCGCCTGTAAAAGCGAACGATGCCGAACGCGATCTCTCTGTTCAAGCTGCACTTGAAATGGCGGATACCCGCCAAGAGCTGAACAGAGAAGAACGCGAAAAAATGGTTAAGCAAATGAATGAATTTGTCGACGCCATGAATAAGGGAGTGGCGTTTCGTGTTGATGAAGAATCGGGTCGAGACGTCGTGACGATATACGAAGCCACAACCGGTGATGTTATTCGTCAAATTCCTGATGAAGAAATGCTAGTGGTTTTGCGTCGCCTAGCTGAACACACAGCTAACAGCGGTTTGTTAGTTGAAAAGGTGTAAGTCGTTTTTGAGGTGATTTGATGAGTTTAGGCCCTTTGGGGATGTCTGGCGGCATGGATATCAATTCCATGGTCAGCAAAATTGTGGATGCCGAGCGTGTGCCAAAGCAGCAACGCATCGACAACGAGCGTGCGACAATTGACGCCAGCATCAGTGCCTACGGGCGACTCAGAGAATCGTTGGATACGATGAAGAATCTCATGACGAACTTTCGTCAGGAGAAGGCTTTTGCTGTTCGTACGGTAGATACTACCGACGATGCAGTGGTATCTGCGACCGCAACAACAGACGCTATAGCCGGTAAGTATGCTATCGATGTGTTGCAGCTTGCACAGAGTCATAAAGTGGCTTCTGACGTTTTGCCAGAAGATGCTAAGTTTGGACCTGGTAAGCTGCAGATTTCTCTTGGTGATGACACCTTCGACGTTAATGTCCGTTCTAGTTCTAAGCTAGTTGATGTCGTTCGTGGAATTAACGGCGCTAAGGATAACCCTGGCGTACGTGCTTCCGTTATTAACGACGTAGAAGGGCCGCGTTTGATCCTTGCTTCGAATCTATCGGGCAAGGACCATCAAATTAAAGTCAGTGTGGATGCCGATGCAGGTAACCCGCTGAAACATTTCGAATACAAAACTCTAGAAGACCGAGTGAACGCGCTTGAAGAAGCTCGTGAAGCGGCTGAAGCCGTACTTGGACCTCTAAAAGAACCAGAATCAACACCCGATGCAGACCAACCAGAACAGGTGGATGCAGACGGCAATCCTATACCTCCTGAAGAACAAAAAGCGGCAGAAAGTGCGCAAGATGGCGCATCCGATGAACCGATCTCTGCATCCGGCGCTGCTGCGGCGAAAGCTGGACAAGAAGCGATTGATGCCGCTAACAAGCGTGCAAGTATGCGCCCACAAGACAGCATTCCCGGTTGGACTGAAACGGCTTCAGGAACACTTCTCGATTCTTACCGTCCACCGGAACTCGAACTGGATGAGAAAGCGATTGAGAAAGCGCCAGATGTCCCTGGGTGGGATAACACCGCCTCAGGCACACTCACCGATTCATACGTAACAACGAAAGAAGCGAAACAACAGCTCGAACAAGAAAAAGCGGAAATCGAGCAAAAGATTGCGGATGAAAAACAAGAGCTTGACCAAAAAGTTGAACGAGGTGAGCTAACTGAAGCGCAAGCAAAACAAATTCATCGAGCCAAGCTTGAGCCAGAGGAGCGCGAACGTCTTGAAAAAATAGACGTAGCAGAAGCCAAAATCGCAGAAGCAGAGAAGTCTTTTGAAGCGTACTCGGGCATGATGGAAGTACAAGCTGGGCAAGACTCGCAAGTGATGCTTGATGGCGTTGCACAGCTATCTAGTCACAACAACGTGATTGAAGATGCTATTGAAGGTGTCAACTTGACCCTTAAAGGCAAGTCCGAAGTAGGTAAACCTCCTGCTGAAATCGGCGTAGAATACGACCGCGGCAGCGTGCGTAATGACATTGAAAACTTTGTCTCTGCTTACAACTCGTTCTACCAAACATCGAAAGCACTATCGAGTGTTGACCCTACCACTGGTCAGAAAGGACCGCTTGCGGGCGACAGTACAGTGCGTAATGCCGATGCGAGACTGAAAGCGGTATTCTCAACGGCGATTGACAAAGCACCAGAAGATTTAAAATCCCTGACGGAGTTCGGTATCACGACCACACGCCAAGGCACATTAGAGATTAACTACGACATGCTGGATCGCCAGTTGAACAGCAACTTTAACGAGTTGGAAAAGTTCTTTGGTGGTAATACCGGTTTTGCCAAACGCGTGGAAGACGCGATTCAGGGCATTACAGGGTTTACTGGCAGTATTCGTACTCGTGAAAAAAGCTTAACTGAGCAGAACTATCGTTTAGGTGATGACCAAGCGGCATTAGATCGCCGTATGGATAGCCTTGAAAAACGCACCCACGCTAAGTTTGCCGCTATGCAAGATGCCACGGGTAAGATGCAAGGGCAGTTGGGCGCATTGATGAACGCGTTGGGTCAATAGATGCGAAGTGAACTCATTGAAATTAGTGATATTGATCAACTAATTGCGCAAGAACTAGAAAAAGTCGACTTTAATGCTGAAGAAATTCTTCGCTTGGTCGATATCAGGGAACGGTTATTGCAAAACCTGCTACCCATTGTCGAGAGCAATCCGCTGGTGAAGCAGGAAGCAGAGTGGCAAGACTTGCTCACTCGTACCAAAAGAATTGTTGAGCTGATGCAAAACGAAACCACGAACGTTGGTAAAGAGCTACATAAGTTCCGTTATGGTAAGCGTTCGCTTCAGCAGTACAAAAAATTTATATAAAAGAGGAATACTATGCGCGGTTCTTTGCAAGCATACAAAAAGGTATCAGTCGACAGCCAGCTGAGTGCGGCGTCTCCGCACAAAGTCATTCAAATGCTAATGGCAGGTGCGATTGAGCGTCTGATCCAAGGTAAAGCAGCAATGCAAGCAGGCAACATTCCAGCAAAAGGCGAGCGTCTAGGTAAAGCGTTAGACATCATTATTGCGCTACGCAGCTGCCTTTCAATGGACGATGGTGGTGACATTGCTTCAAACTTAGATTCACTTTACGAGTTTATGATCACTCAGATTTCTGCCGCGAACCACCAAAACGATCCTCAACCGATCGACGACGTTATCGACATCATCCGTGAGATCAAATCAGCGTGGGACCAGATCCCAACTGAGTTCCACAACCTAACTGCTGCAGAAGTAGGCATTTAATAAAGAAAACAATACCTTACTGATTTAGTAGGGTATTGTGTCTGATTGCACATCAAGTCGTTCAGCAAAGTTACAATCAAGCTCACACCTCTTTATTGCTTGGTTGCCTTATTTTTTTATTCAAATAAAATAGAAGTCATTAGTGGCCCTAATGGCTTTTTTTTGTTGCTGATTTTCCTATTTTGTCTATCGTTAATTGAGAGTGGTCCCACCTTTTCTGACACTCAATTGCGCAAATCAAGGTCTGGCCGCAACAACCCCATAATAAAGGCAATCATTCTTACTTATGCAAGGTTTGGCAAAGCTGCTTGTAATCGATGACGACGCACCAAGTCGTTTAAATATAAGCAATATATTGGAATTTGTTGGAGAAAGTTGCGAAGCTGTCAGTTCTGATCAGCTAGGCGATGTAGACTGGTCTAGTGTTTGGTCAGGTTGTATTGTGGCTAACATCTCTGCCGGTCAGGCTGCGACAGCAGTAATGACACAACTCAACGAAGCGTACCATATCCCTCTTCTCGTCATGGGCTCTTTCCCATTGCCTGTTGATGACTTGCCAAATTTTGTCGGTGAATTAGAGCAACCTCTAAACTACCCGCAACTTAGCGAAGCGTTACGTCACTGCAAAGACTTTCTTGGTCGCAAAGGTGTGAACGTTGTTGCAAGTGCTCGCAAAAACACTCTTTTCCGCAGTCTCGTTGGTCAAAGCCGTGGTATCCAAGAAGTTCGTCATTTGATTGAACAAGTATCAGGTACTGAGGCAAACGTCTTGATCTTGGGTGAATCAGGGACAGGCAAAGAAGTGGTGGCGCGCAATATCCATTATCATTCTGCTTACCGCAACGGTCCGTTTGTGCCAATTAACTGTGGTGCGATCCCACCAGAGCTTTTAGAAAGTGAGCTGTTTGGTCATGAAAAAGGTGCATTTACCGGAGCTTTAACGGCACGTAAAGGTCGTTTTGAATTAGCAGAAGGTGGCACGATCTTCCTTGATGAGATTGGTGATATGCCAATGTCTATGCAAGTGAAGCTGTTGCGCGTATTGCAAGAGCGTTGCTTTGAGCGTGTTGGTGGCAATACGACGATCAAAGTAAACGTTCGTGTTGTAGCTGCAACTCACCGTGATCTCGAAACCATGATCGACGATGGCACGTTCCGTGAAGACCTCTTTTACCGCTTGAATGTATTCCCAATTGAAATGCCTGCGCTAAAAGCGCGTAAGCAAGACATTCCTTTGTTGCTGCAAGAGCTAATGACGCGTCTTGAAGCTGAAGGCGGACAACCAATTTGCTTCACTCCTCGTGCTATCAACTCGCTGATGGAACACAACTGGCCAGGTAACGTACGTGAACTTGCTAACCTTGTTGAGCGTATGGTGATCCTATACCCGAATAGCTTGGTCGACGTGAATCATCTTCCGACTAAATACCGCTACAGTGATATTCCTGAGTTCCAACCTGAAGGGAACCCATTCACAACAGTGGAAGAGCAAGAGCGTGATGTGTTCCAAGATATCTTCTCTGAAAACTTCAGCTTTGAAGAGCAGAGCGATCTTGACCACAACATGAATGCACCTCAAGCACTGCCACCGGAAGGAGTCAACTTGAAAGAGTTGCTAGCCGATATGGAGGTCAACATGATCAGCCAAGCGTTAGAAGCGCAAGGCGGTGTAGTGGCACGAGCGGCAGATATGCTCGGTATGCGTCGTACGACATTGGTTGAGAAAATGCGTAAATACAACCTACAGCGCTAGGTTTATCTGATAGCCAAAGTTCACACTTTCAACGGTGATTGGTTATCTTTTCTGATAACGAAAGCACCATTTTCCTAGTGTCAACTTCTTGTCGTTCGCATAACGCTATGATAAATATAGAAAATAGCTTGGTACGCTAATTGCTTACCAAGCTATTTTAGTTTGTAAGTGGCGACAATTCGACAGGCAGTGAATGGACAACAACACTAACCAATCCCATTTAGACTCAGTAGAGAATCAGGTAGAGCGTTATAAACAGGTTCTGGACGTAATGCCGGCTGGCGTGATCTTGTTAGACACGCACGGAGTGGTCCGTGAAGCCAACCCGGAAGCGCATCGAATTCTTGAGATTCCATTAGTCAACGAGAAATGGTTCAACATCATCCAAGCGGTTTTTGATCCGCGTGAAGATGATGGTCATGAAATTTCACTGCGCAATGGTCGCAAAGTGCGTTTGGCCATCTCTGCCTCGGCGACGGGTCAGCTTATCCTGATCACTGACCTAACAGAAACCCGCTTACTGCAATCTCGCGTGAGTGACTTACAACGTTTGTCATCACTCGGTCGTATGGTGGCGTCGCTCGCTCATCAAGTTAGAACGCCTTTATCAAGTGCGATGTTATATGCATCAAATTTAGGTGCGCCGAATCTCCCTCCTGCGACAAGAGAGCGATTTCAGAGCAAATTAATGGATCGACTGCACGATTTGGAGAAGCAGGTTAATGATATGCTGCTTTTTGCCAAAGGTGGTGATAATAAAGTCATTAAGCCATTTAACATTGCTCAGCTGGTGGCTGAATATCAGCCCATGGTGGAAACCGCACTGAAAAACAACAGCATCGATTACTTCCTAGAAGTTGAGGAAGAGCAGACTGAGCTATTAGGTAACGCGAATGCCATTGCTTCAGCATTGAGTAACTTAGTGATGAACGCGATTCAGATGTCAGGCAAAGAATCGCAAATTGATGTCTTTTTCCGCCCGGTAAACGGTGAGCTGCGCATTTCTGTGCAAGACAGCGGACCGGGTATACCAAAAGAACTACAAGCCAAAATTATGGAGCCCTTCTTTACCACGCGTTCTCAAGGAACGGGGTTGGGACTTGCTGTTGTTCAAATGGTTTGCCGTGCCCATGACGGTCGATTGGAACTCATTTCAGAGCAGGGTGATGGAGCCTGCTTTACCATGTGCATTCCGCTAGAGCGAGTGCAAGCACATACTGGAGAATCATAATGGCGCAAAGCAAAGTGCTGATCGTAGAAGACGATGAAGGTCTTCGTGAAGCCCTAGTGGATACTCTGGCTCTGGCTGGGTATGAGTGGTTAGAAGCCGATTGTGCAGAAGACGCTTTGGTGAAACTGAAGTCGAACGCGGTAGACATCGTAGTTTCAGATGTACAAATGGCAGGTATGGGTGGCTTAGCGCTGCTCCGTAATATCAAACAGAATTGGCCAAATATGCCCGTTCTGCTTATGACGGCTTATGCAAACATTGAAGACGCCGTGTCGGCAATGAAAGAAGGTGCGATTGATTACATGGCGAAGCCATTTGCACCAGAAGTCTTGCTCAACATGGTAAGTCGCTACGCGCCAATTAAAAGTGACGACAATGGTGACGCGGTAGTTGCAGATGAGAAAAGTCTGCGTCTGCTTGCTCTAGCTGACAAAGTAGCGCGCACTGATGCCAACGTTATGATCTTAGGTCCTAGCGGTTCTGGTAAAGAGGTTATGTCGCGTTACATTCACAACGCTTCAAACCGTAAAGATGGTCCATTTGTTGCCATTAACTGCGCTGCGATCCCAGATAACATGCTTGAAGCGACGCTGTTTGGCTACGAAAAAGGTGCCTTCACTGGGGCAGTTCAAGCTTGTCCAGGCAAATTCGAACAAGCACAAGGCGGTACCATCTTGCTAGATGAAATCAGCGAGATGGACTTGAGTCTGCAAGCGAAGTTACTACGTGTTTTACAAGAGCGTGAAGTGGAGCGTCTGGGCAGTCGTAAGAGTATCAAGCTTGATGTTCGCGTACTTGCAACCAGCAACCGCGATCTTAAACAGTACGTTTCAGAAGGAAACTTCCGTGAAGACTTGTACTACCGTTTGAATGTTTTCCCAATCGCATGGCCAGCACTCTGCGAACGTAAAGGTGACATCTCGCCACTTGCGCAGCATCTTGCTGAGCGCCATTGCAGCAAGATGGGTATGCCTGTGCCTAAGTTCTCTCAAGTTGCATTAGATAAGCTGCTTCAATACCCATGGCCGGGTAACGTTCGTGAGCTGGATAATGTGGTTCAACGTGCGTTGATTTTGAGTGAAAACGGTGACATAGATGCTGAACATATTTTGCTAGAAGGTGTAGATTGGCAAGATGCAAACAGTCTGCAACATGTTGTTCAGAATGCAGAAATGGTCGTACCGGATGTCAAGCCAGTCGCACAAGCTGAGCCAATCAACCGAGTAGCGTCTGGTGGTGAAGGTCTAGGCGGGGAACTCCGTGACCAAGAATACGCCATCATTTTGGAAACATTGATCGAATGTAACGGACGTCGTAAAGAAATGGCAGAAAAACTGGGTATTAGCCCACGAACTCTGCGCTACAAACTTGCTAAAATGCGTGACGCTGGTATCGATATTCCGGCTTAGTAATCACATAAATAGCCATAAGACGAAAGTGTGGGTAAACTACGGCACTATTGTCTTATGGCACAGTAATTGCTGTGTCAATAATCAGTTTTAGTTAATAGTCAAACTTTTGGCTTAGAGGTGACAATGAAAGTTGATGGTATTCAGGCAGAAATGCGCGCCATGATGGTGGAAGCGAGTAACACTGCTCCTACGGCGACAGGCGCGAAAGTTGGTGCAGATTTTGGTGATCTCCTAACAAAAGCCATCAATAACGTAAACTCACTTCAAAAAGCATCGGGTGACCTGCAAACGCGTTTTGACCGTGGTGATGCCGATGTTTCCCTTTCTGACGTTATGATTGCTCGTAACAAGTCCAGTGTTGCTTTCGATGCCACTGTTCAAATCCGCAACAAGCTCGTTGAGTCCTATAAGGATCTCATGAATATGCCAGTGTAATTTAGGTAATAAGTGTGGCAGACAAGTCTACAGATTTAACCGTCACTGATGGCGGCGCAGATGGTGCACTGATTGCTGGCTCAGATCTGGATGTGGAAAGCCAAAACCCAGATCTTGGAGAGCGCAGTGCGTCAAAATTCGATATGGCAGTAGGCGACCTCGATTTACTTCGTCAGGTCGTGTTAGTGCTGTCTATCTCTATCTGTGTTGCGCTGATCGTGATGCTGTTCTTCTGGGTGAAAGAGCCGGAAATGCGCCCATTAGGTGCTTATGAAACGGAAGAACTGATCCCTGTGCTGGACTACCTCGACCAGCAAAAAATCAATTACAAGCTAGATGGTAATACCATTTCGGTAGAAGCGAGTGACTATAACTCGATCAAGCTCGGCATGGTGCGTGCTGGTGTAAACCAAGCGACGGCGGCGGGCGATGATATTCTGTTGCAAGATATGGGCTTTGGTGTATCACAGCGTTTGGAACAAGAACGTTTGAAGCTCAGCCGTGAACGCCAACTTGCTCAAGCGATTGAAGAGATGAAGCAGGTACGTAAAGCTCGTGTGCTGCTTGCCCTGCCAAAACACAGTGTGTTTGTTCGCCACAACCAAGAAGCGTCTGCTTCGGTATTTTTGACGCTCTCCACAGGTGCGAACCTTAAACAGCAAGAAGTGGATTCTATCGTCGATATGGTCGCGAGTGCTGTTCCGGGCATGAAGACCTCTCGTATTACGGTAACCGATCAACACGGTCGCCTGCTTAGCTCGGGTTCTCAAGACCCAGCGTCTGCGGCTCGTCGTAAAGAGCAAGAGCTAGAGCGAAGCCAAGAGCAAGCCCTGCGTGAGAAAATCGATTCTGTGCTTTTGCCTATTTTGGGCTTCGGTAACTACACCGCTCAGGTGGATATCCAAATGGATTTCAGTACTGTTGAGCAAACCCGTAAGAATTTCGATCCGAATACTCCGGCAACTCGTAGTGAATACGCGCTAGAAGATTACAACAATGGCAACATGGTCGCGGGCATTCCTGGTGCATTGAGCAACCAGCCGCCAGCGGATGCGTCTATTCCTCAAGATGTGGCGCAAATGAAAGACGGCACATTGACTGGTCAGGGTTCGGTACGTAAAGAATCAACGCGTAACTTTGAGCTTGATACCACGATCAGTCATGAACGTAAGCAAACCGGTACGCTGGCTCGTCAAACGGTTTCTGTTGCGATCAAAGACCGCCGTACCGTGAATCCTGATACTGGTGAAGTGACTTATACACCATTGTCTGAATCTGAAATTAACGCAATTCGCCAAGTTCTGATCGGCACGGTTGGTTTCGATCAAAGTCGTGGTGACTTACTCAACGTTTTGAGCGTCAAGTTTGCTGAACCAGAGCTTGAGCAAATGGTTGATCCACCAATTTGGGAGCATCCAAACTTCAACGACTGGGTTCGTTGGTTTGCAAGCGCGTTGGTGATCATCGTGGTTATCTTGGTACTGGTTCGCCCAGCAATGAAGAAACTGCTCAACCCAGCCAACAACGACGAAGACGAAATGTACGGACCAGATGGCTTGCCAATTGGTGCGGATGGCGAAACCAGCCTGATTGGTAGCGACATCGAAAGCGGTGAACTGTTTGAGTTTGGCTCAAGCATCGATTTACCTAACCTTCACAAAGATGAAGATGTACTCAAAGCAGTGCGCGCTCTGGTGGCGAATGAGCCAGAGCTTGCCGCTCAAGTTGTGAAAAACTGGATGAACGAAAATGGCTAACGATATCGTACCTCAAGATGAAAACGGCGCAGGCGTTCCTGCGGAGTTTGATGTCTCTAGCATGACAGGCGAAGAAAAAGCGGCGATCTTGCTGCTCAGCCTGAATGAAGGTGATGCCGCTGGCATTATTCGTCACTTAGAACCAAAGCAGGTTCAACGTGTTGGTAGTGCAATGGCGCGCGCTAAAGATCTGAGCCAAGACAAAGTGTCTGGTGTGCACCGCGCGTTTTTAGAAGACATCCAGAAATACACCAACATCGGTATGGGCAGCGAAGACTTCATGCGTAATGCACTGGTGGCTGCTCTGGGTGAAGACAAAGCAAACAACTTGGTCGACCAAATCCTATTGGGTACTGGCTCGAAAGGTCTGGATTCACTGAAGTGGATGGACCCTCGCCAAGTGGCAAGTATCATCGTCAACGAACACCCGCAGATTCAAACCATCGTACTTTCGTACTTGGAAGCAGACCAATCGGCAGAAATCCTTTCTCAGTTCCCAGAGCGCGTGCGTCTGGACCTGATGATGCGTATTGCCAACCTAGAAGAAGTTCAGCCATCGGCACTGGCAGAGCTGAACGAGATCATGGAGAAACAGTTCGCAGGTCAAGCGGGTGCGCAAGCCGCGAAGATTGGCGGTCTGAAGGCAGCAGCAGAAATCATGAACTACCTAGACAACAACGTCGAAGGTATCTTGATGGAGCAAATTCGCGACCAAGACGAAGACATGGCGACACAAATCCAAGACCTTATGTTCGTATTCGAGAACTTGGTGGAAGTGGACGACCAAGGCATTCAGAAGTTGCTGCGTGACGTTCCTCAAGATGTCCTACAGCGTGCACTTAAAGGTGCCGACGACTCTCTACGTGAGAAAGTCTTCAAGAACATGTCTAAACGTGCAGCTGAGATGATGCGCGACGATATCGAAGCAATGCCGCCAGTTCGCGTAGCAGACGTAGAAGCGGCGCAAAAAGAGATCCTGGCAATTGCTCGTCGTATGGCAGATGCTGGCGAGATCATGCTATCTGGTGGCGCGGACGAGTTCTTATAATCATTTCTTCGTTCCTTTTCTTCCTTTAAGCTGGGGAGAAAAGGAGCAAGCACTTCCTTAAATAACGCACTTTATTTTCAACATAAGTTTCAACATAAACAGATTGTAGGTTAAGCATGGCTGGCGATAGAAAACGTGGATTTATCCGTCCTGATGAAGACGATGCGATGATCGAACCTCAGCGCTGGGGTTTGCCTGATTATGGCGAGCCAAAAGCAAAGCAAGCCAAGCAAACTGCGTTTAACTACGATCCGAGTTGGGTACCAAACTTTGACGAGCCGGAAGAAGAACAAGCGCTTGAACTGACAGAAGAACAGATTGAACTGATCAAGCAAGGCGCTTATCAAGAAGGTCTCTATCAAGGTCAAGAAGCGGGTTTTAAGCAAGGTTACGACAAAGGTAAAGAAGAAGGCGTTCAAGCTGGTCATGCAGAAGGTCTGGAACTGGGCAAAGCCGAAGGTGTAACGGCTGGACAAGAATATATCCAGCAGCAAGTGGAAACCTTTATGAACTTGGCAAACCAGTTCGCTCAACCTTTGGAGTTGATGAATGCTCAGGTTGAAAAACAATTGGTCGACATGGTGCTATGCCTAGTTAAAGAAGTGGTGCACGTGGAAGTGCAAACCAACCCGCAAATTATTCTCGATACTGTAAAGCAGTCAGTTGAAGCGCTTCCAATTTCTGGTCACCCAATCACCTTGCACCTGAACCCTGATGATGTTGCGATCATTCGCTCTGCATACGGTGAAGAAGAACTTGATTGTCGTAACTGGACTTTGGTGGCTGAGCCGTCATTAAACCGTGGCGACGTACAGATTGCTGCTGGCGAATCGAGCATCAACTATCGTATGGAAGAACGCGTGAAAAGTGTGTTGAACAGCTTCTGTGGCGCAAACCGCCATCAAGGGGGCGAGTAATCCATGCAAGCCTTGGCTGACCGTTTAAAAAACTACAAAATCGAAGGGCTAACAACGCGCCCAGTTGCTTCAGGCAAGCTCGTTCGCGTTGTAGGCTTGACCTTAGAGGCGACAGGCTGTCGTGCTCCGATTGGTAGTTTGTGTCTAGTCGAGACCATGTCCGGTCATATGGAAGCAGAGGTCGTGGGCTTTTCTGGTGATAACCTTTTCTTAATGCCGAGTGAACAAATCACGGGCATTTTACCGGGCGCGAAAGTGACGCCCTTAACCAGTGAAGCCGGTTTGCCAGTCGGAATGGAACTGCTTGGGCGTGTGATTGATGGTGTGGGCAACCCACTTGATGGTCTTGGTCCTCTTTACACGGAGCATCGAGCTTCGTTCAATGCCGAACCAATAAACCCCCTAGCACGTAAACCTATTTCTGAGCCGCTTGATGTCGGCTTAAAAGCCATTAACGGTTTGTTGACCGTAGGTAAAGGCCAACGTATCGGTCTGTTTGCTGGTTCGGGTGTTGGTAAATCGGTCACCCTCGGTATGATGACGCGAGGCACGACAGCACAAGTCGTTGTCGTTGGTCTGATTGGTGAACGTGGACGCGAAGTAAAAGAATTCATCGAAGAGATTTTGGGTGAAGATGGACGCCGCCGTTCTGTGGTGGTGGCTGCACCTGCCGATGCTTCTCCTTTGATGCGTTTGAAAGGCTGTCAAACGGCACTGACGATTGCCGAATACTTCCGTGACCAAGGACTAGATGTTCTCCTACTAATGGACTCTCTGACGCGTTTTGCTCAAGCACAGCGTGAGATTGCATTGTCTGTGGGTGAGCCGCCTGCAACCAAAGGTTATCCGCCTTCGGTATTTGCTAAACTGCCAGCGCTGGTGGAACGCGCTGGTAATGGTGGTGATGATCAAGGATCAATTACCGCTTTCTTTACTGTTTTGACCGAAGGTGACGATCTGCAAGATCCGATCGCCGATGCATCACGTGCGATCCTAGATGGTCACATTGTGTTGTCTCGTGAAATGGCGGATGCAGGTCATTATCCAGCCATTGATGTAGAGAAATCGGTGAGCCGTGTTATGCCGCAAATCACCACTGAAGAGCATGTATTGATGTCGAAAGCGGTCCGTCAGGTGTTGTCGATTTGCCGTAAGAACCAAGATCTGGTATCGATTGGCGCTTACAAACCGGGTACTGATCCTGCTATCGATGGCGCGTTTACCCTTAAGCCAAAATTGGATGAATACTTGCAGCAACGCATGAAAGAGTCTGTGCCTTATGACATGTGTGTCAATATGTTGAAGAGCATCTTGGGTGGGTAATAGCGCATGAATAACGCCATGGAGTTCCTACTTGATCAGGCAAAAGAGCGCGAAGACCAAGCAGTATTAGCGCTCAATAAAGCCCGCACAGAGCTAGAAGATTATTACCGCCAAGTTGAGCAGATTGAAAAGTACCGTTTAGATTACTGCCAGCAACTGGTAGATCGTGGTATGGCAGGACTCACTGCGAGCCAATACGGTCACTTGAATCGCTTTTTAACCCAGCTTGATGAAACGCTTTCCAAACAAAAGCAAGCCGAAAGCCACTTTAAAGAACAGGTGGTTAACTGCCAAGATTACTGGTTAAACATGCGTAAAGAGCGTATGTCTTATGAGTGGATGATCGAAAAGCGCGAGAAGGAAAAGCAAATTGCGGAAGCCAAGCGCGAACAAAAGCAGATGGATGAGTTTTCTACCTTACTGTACAGCCGGAAACCGCAACGATTCTAAAGTTCTTACTCTCGATGTTGGCGTAGATTACATTTCTACCGATTCCAACAAGGTCACTTTGACGGAATCTTGCTCAATTAACTCAAACACTTTTGGTCGAATTTCTCGAATCCACCACTCGTTGTAGGTTTCGGCGTAAAGTGATTGGCGTGCTTGTTCACTGTCAAATTCGCGCAGCCAAACAAAGTAGTCATGTCCATCTTCGCCTGTATGAACATACGTGTTTAATACGCGCATGCCTTTGGAGCGTTGATAGGGAAGTAACTCGTCCTTCATCCACGTTAACCATTGCTCTGTTTTACCAGTTTTGATTTTGTATTGGCGTAATTCTGTGACTTTCAAAGCGATTCCTTAAAGGTTGAGCGAGGTTTTTTATTTACTCCTCAACGACTCTGCAGTCAAATTAATAAAGTGACTAGATTTACGGCAAGTTTGATCTTTGTTCCATCCGTATCCCTTCTTTGCTCCGTCAGAAATTCCACACTATAGGTTGGCGTGATTTTTGCAATTTAACCGACAGTATCGGGTCTCATGACCCAAGTTTGCCGCTAATGAGCAATCCGACAGCGCCATGCTCAGCGCTGCCGATAACGAGAGTTTCTATATGAATGTGAATTTATCCAATGTTTCTGCAACCAGTAAGGTCTCGGTTTCCGATTCTTCGAATAAAGTTGCTGCAGAAGACCCTGAAAGCAAAGGTTTTTTTGAAACCTTAGCAGGGGTGTTTACCGATTCACAAAAATCAGAAAAAGCCGTCGCAAAACCTGATGCGTCAGAAGCTTCGGCAGAAACCACAGATGACGCTGCAAAGGTAGCATCGGTAAGCTCAGAAGGTGAGAGCCAAGAAAAAGTCGTGGCAGACGGTGAAAAAACAACATCGTCAGAGTCCACCGATGCGCTGCTGACACATAATCAGTCAACGAAGTCGTCAGAGGGGGCAGATAATGAGCAAGCTGCCAATTCAGAAAAACCAGGCTCGGCAGCAACAGTGGCTGCGGTAAATTCGTCGGTAGACGGGCATGTTGTGAAAAGTGAAGACGGGTCTGAGTCTGTATCGGCTCCGGCTACATCATCAACGACAAGCCAAACTCAAAACGTAAAAGTTGCTGATACAGAACAAGCTCAAAGTGCTCATGTAAAAAACGCGATGGGAGAAGGTGAGCAACTTCTTGGTCGTATAGAACAGGCCAACCAGACTCTTAAACCTACTGAGTCTTCAGTTGATAGCGGCAAAGCCTTGCCACCAGAACTTAATGTTACACAAACAGGGAACGATAAGGCGCAACGTGTACCACTCACTCCTGAGCAGCAGGCGATTCTTGCTGCTGGGTCTGTCCAGCAAGGGGAAGCAGTTTCTTCGACTGGTAATGAGAAGGTCGTATTCGATGCTAATGGTAAGCCTGTCGTCGTTGCTTCTAAAGACATGACTGAGCAACAAGCCTCAAACCTAGTGCAACAACAAACAAGTGCTCAAGCTTCTGCGCAAATTGATTGGAATTCACCTAGTGCGCAAGCTGCCCATACGGAAGCAACGGTGAATGCAACTACGCAAGCCGCAGTGAATGGTCAAGTCGTTGCGCAAGGCGTGCAACCTCAAACAATGCAAGGCGCTGAAGTATTTGCTGGTGCTGAAGCACTAACCGCTTCGGCTGCACTACAACAAGGCTTATCTGGTGACGTAGAAACGGTACCTGTTAAACGAATTACGCTTGATGAGTTACACATCATCGATACCAAACTGGCACAAGGTAAACCACTTTCAAAACAAGAAATTGATGTGATTGAAGGGTTAAAAACGGGTGAGTTGGTTGCGGATATTCCAGAACAAGATCTTGCTCAGTTTGTCGCCTTGCCAAGTGATGTTAAAGCTGCGATGGTGGAGCATCAGGTGGCCCACACTCCGACTCGTGTTGCAGCATCAGCAGTGGCGGCTCAGCAAGCACATCATATTGTTGCTCAGGACGCTAAACACGCAGCCGCACAAGCCACTGCGCAGCCAGCCGTGGCGACCAATGTTGATAAAGCTGCTATGTCAGCTATGCCAGAAGCTTTGGTTGCTGCAAGCATGAATCCGACCGCGCACGCAACATCAAGCGCAGAGTTAAGTAAGAAAGTTATGAACGCGAGCCTTGCTGCCGGTGCGCTAAAAGGAGCAAGCAGTAAACAAGATAAGCCAGAACCACAACATGGACTGGCGGGGCAACTTCAAGCAGCAGCAGGTCAACAAGGTGTGACGGCTCAGCAACAAGCGCGAGTGGATGCAGCTCAACAAGCCCAACTGCCTTTGCAGCTTACCAAAGAGCTCGCTAATGACCAGGTGGCAGAAAAAGTACAAATGATGATGTCGAAGAACTTGAAAAACCTCGATATTCGTCTTGACCCACCTGAGTTAGGGCGCATGCAAATTCGCATGACAATGAACAACGATCTCGCTAACGTGCATTTTACAGTGGCGAATCCACAGGCACGTGATTTGATCGAACAGACAATGCCACGCCTTCGAGAGATGTTGGCACAACAAGGTATGCAGTTGGCGGATTCTTCTGTACAGCAGCAGAGCAGTGGACAGCAGCAAAGTGGTTACGCAAATGCTGAACAGAATGGTCAAGGCGGGCAAGGTCGTGGATTTTCTGGTCAGTCAGATGAAAACTTTGATGCCGACACGAATCTTGATTTGAATGTCGTTTCAAAGCGTGATGGAATTAGTTTTTACGCATAAAATAGCGGTCTAGAAAAAGCAGAACAATAAGAGACAGTAATGGCAGAAGAACAGTTACAAGGTGCGGATGCGCCAAAAGGAAAAAGTAAATTACTGATCATCATTATCGCAGTGGTGGTTTTGCTGGTTGGTGGTGGTGCCGCCGCTTTCTTCTTAATGGGCTCTGATGAGCCAGCGCAAGCGGAGCAGACCGAGCAAGCACAAGCGCAAACAGCGGCTGAGCCGATCGCTTATGTGAATATCGCACAACCCTTTATTTTTAATGTGACGGGCGACCGTCGTGACAGACTGGTACAAATCAAAGCGCAATTGATGGTGCGTGGCAGTGAAAATGAGCAATTAGCTCGTTACCACTCTCCGTTGATTGAGAGTTCATTGTTGTCAACTTTTGCATCGGCAACCGTTGAGCAGCTTCGTTCCCCTACGGGACGTGTTGAGCTGCGTGACCGCGCTTCTGACGATATCAAAGCTGCACTCAATGCTGCTGTTGGTAAGCCAGTGATTGAAAAAGTACTGTTTACAGATTTTGTGATTCAATAGGTAAAACGTGACCGATCTATTAAGCCAAGACGAGATTGATGCGCTTCTGCATGGGGTTGACGATGTCGATGACGTTGATGAACCCATAGATAACGACACCGAAGGTGCCGTCAATTTCGATTTCTCGTCTCAAGACAGGATTGTACGTGGTCGAATGCCGACGCTCGAACTTATCAACGAGCGTTTTGCACGACACATGCGTATCAGCCTGTTTAACATGTTACGTAAAACCGCTGAGGTCTCGATTAACGGCGTACAGATGATGAAGTTTGGTGAATACCAAAATACTCTGTACGTTCCAACCAGTTTGAACATGGTGCGTTTCCGTCCACTAAAAGGTACGGCATTGATCACCATGGAAGCGCGTTTAGTCTTCATCTTGGTAGAAAACTTCTTTGGCGGTGATGGTCGCTTCCACGCCAAAATTGAAGGTCGTGAATTTACCCCAACTGAACGTCGCATCATCCAGCTTCTATTGAAGATTGTTTTCGAAGACTACAAAGAAGCATGGTCGCCGGTCATGGGGGTGGAATTTGAATACCTTGATTCAGAAGTAAACCCAAGCATGGCGAACATTGTCAGCCCGACTGAAGTGATTGTCGTAAGCTCATTCCATATTGAAGTGGATGGCGGCGGTGGTGACTTCCATGTGGTGATGCCGTACTCAATGGTTGAGCCTATTCGAGAATTGCTCGATGCTGGTGTTCAATCTGACAAGATGGAAACCGACGTTCGTTGGAGCTCTGCACTGCGTGAAGAGATCATGGATTGTCCGGTTAACTTCCGCGTTAATCTGCTTGAGAAAGACATCTCCCTACGTGATTTGATGGAGTTGCAACCGGGCGATGTGATCCCGATTGAAATGCCAGAACATGCGACCATGTTCATCGAAGATTTACCGACTTACCGCGTGAAGATGGGACGCTCTGACGACAAGCTTGCGGTGCAAGTTTCTGAAGAAATTGAACGCCCACACGTAGTGAAAACCGATTTAGCCTTCTTAGGTAAAGACATTATGTCTGAGCTTGAGAATGACGACGATACAGACGATTAAGAAATCCTTACTCCCTAAGTCGCAACAGCTGCTAGTACTCACAACAGGGAAAAAGCAAGCTCACAGTGCGCAAGTAAGGTTTAACACAGGACAGAAAAATGGAACCGAGTGACGATCAAAAGCTAGCAGACGAATGGGCAGCCGCTCTTGGCGAGGACCCGTCTGCGCCTTCAATTGATGTTGATGAAGTATTGGCAGCGCCACTGGAAGAGTTGAAAGACACCTCTAGCCCAATCTCTGATGATGAGCGTCGTAAACTCGACACCATCATGGATATCCCCGTGACTATTTCGATGGAAGTCGGTCGTTCGCAGATCAGCATCCGTAACCTATTGCAATTGAACCAAGGTTCGGTTGTGGAGTTGGACCGATTGGCTGGTGAGTCGCTCGATGTATTGGTTAACGGTACTTTGATTGCTCACGGTGAAGTCGTGGTCGTCAACGATAAGTTTGGTATTCGTCTTACTGACGTGATCAGCCAAACTGAACGCATTAAAAAGCTGCGCTAATATGAGTAGTTCAATCAAAACTCGATTGAAGCAAATCACGGGAGCACTTGGCTTAATGCTAAGTGCTCCTTATGCATTTGCTGCCGCGCCAAGCAACTTAGATTTGGCGACGACACTGGGCTCTTTGGTGCTGGTTATTGGTGTGATTCTTCTGCTCGCTTGGATGCTAAAACGCATGCAAGTGCCAGCATTGGGTCAACAAAAAGGGCTGCGTATTATTAGCCAGTTACCGGTTGGTACTAAAGAACGAATTGCGGTTGTTCAAGTAGGAGAAGAGCAGTTTTTGGTTGGTATTACTAGCCAATCCATTCAAACGCTTGCCAAACTTGAAACGCCACTGAAAGAGGAAGAGTTGGCCACCGGTGCTTTTGCTAGCCAGTTCAGCCAGCTAATAAAAAAACATGACAAAGGATAATTCAATCCGCCTGATGTTCAGCGTGTTTGTGCTGATGGTCGGAATGCTGTTTTCTTCACTTTCGTTTGCTCAGGCAGAGGAGTCGCCGTTACCTGCTAACCTCGCTCAAGGTGACAGCGTGACCGTGAAAGCGATGGAAAGTGAATCAGGCTCAAGTCGCACTATGTCAGTGACTAATGGGGGCGGTATTCCTGCTTTCACTATGACCACAAACGCCGATGGTAGCGAAGATTACTCGGTTACCTTACAAATCCTTGCGTTGATGACGATGCTTGGCTTCTTGCCAGCGATGGTGATCTTGATGACCTCGTTCACTCGCATTGTGGTCGTGATGTCGATCTTACGGCAAGCCATGGGTTTGCAACAGACGCCTTCCAACCAAGTCATCATCGGTATTGCGCTCTTTCTTACCTTTTTTGTCATGTCACCGGTGTTAAATGAGATCAACGATAAAGCGGTTCAGCCTTATTTGAATGAACAAGTGACGGCGCGTGAAGCCTTTGATGCGGCTCAAGTACCGATGAAAGCGTTCATGCTCAAGCAGACTCGAATCAAAGATTTGGAAACTTTCGTCAATATGTCTGGCGAAGAGGTGACAAACCCAGAAGATGTGTCGATGGCGGTGTTGATTCCTGCTTTCATTACTTCTGAGCTTAAGACCGCTTTCCAAATTGGTTTCATGCTGTTCTTACCATTCTTGATCATCGACCTAGTTGTTGCGTCGGTGTTGATGGCTATGGGTATGATGATGCTATCACCAATGATCGTATCGCTACCATTTAAGCTGATGCTGTTTGTGCTGGTGGATGGGTGGAACCTGATATTGTCGACACTCGCCGGCAGTTTTGCCCTTTAGATTGGCACAGAGAGAAGAGGGTAAGACATGACTCCTGAAATGTTTGTCGAGCTTTTCCGTGATGCACTTTGGATGGTGCTGATCATGGTCTGTGCCATTATTATCCCAAGCTTGCTTATCGGTCTTGTTGTCGCGATTTTCCAAGCGGCAACCTCTATCAACGAACAAACGTTGAGTTTCTTACCTCGTTTGATTGTGACTTTATTGGCGTTGATGTTATTTGGTCACTGGATGACACAGATGTTGATGGAATATTTCTTCGGTCTGATTGAACGTCTTCCACAGGTGCTCTACTAGAGGCGCATATGGAGTATCCTACCGATATAGTCCTCGACTGGATCGCGAATTACTTCTGGCCCTACACACGTATCTCTGCCATGTTGATGGTGATGACGGTGACAGGGGCACGTTTTGTCTCGCCTCGAATTCGACTCTACCTAGGTTTAGCGATCACTTTTGCCGTTGCTCCGGCGATTCCAGCTGTGCCGCAGGATATTGAGCTGCTCTCTTTTCGTGGTTTCATGACCATTGCGGAACAAATCATAATTGGTGTTGCGATGGGCATGGTGACCCAGTTTATGATTCAAACCTTTGTTCTACTTGGTCAGATCTTGGGTATGCAATCGAGCTTGGGTTTTGCGTCCATGGTCGACCCAGCGAACGGCCAAAACACACCTTTGCTTGGTCAGCTGTTTATGTTTTTAGCGACCATGTTCTTCCTTGCTACCGATGGGCATTTGAAAATGCTGCAACTGGTGGTGTTCAGTTTTAAAACCTTGCCGATAGGTTCTGGCTCGCTTAATGCGGTGGATTTTCGCGAAATGGCGGGCTGGCTTGGCATCATGTTTAAGACCGCTTTGAGTATGTCGTTGTCCGGCATTATCGCGCTGCTTACGATTAACTTATCATTTGGTGTAATGACCCGTGCCGCGCCTCAGTTGAATATCTTCTCGCTTGGTTTTGCGTTTGCCTTGATGGTCGGTTTATTGCTTTGTTGGTACATTTTGGCGGGTTTGTACAGTCATTATGAATTGTTCTGGGCAGTGGGTGAGGAGCAGATTTGTAACCTCATTCGCTTAGATTGCTAGGGGGCTGGATTGGCAGAGTCAGACGGTCAAGAACGCACCGAAGAAGCCACGCCCCGACGGTTACAACAAGCCAGAGAAAAGGGGCAGGTTGCTCGGTCTAAAGAGCTCGCATCAGCATCGGTATTGATTGTTGGTGCTATCGCCTTAATGTGGTTTGGCGAGTCTTTGGCACGTTCGTTGTTTTCCATTATGAGCCGCTTATTTGATCTCAAACGCGATGAGATTTTTGATACGGCTAAGTTGTTCGACATTGCATTTGGTGCGATGGGCGATCTGTTGTTTCCGCTTTTTCTTATCCTCATTACCTTGTTTATTGCTGCAATGATTGGCGCGGCTGGTGTGGGGGGCATTAGCTTTTCTGCTGAAGCGGCGATGCCAAAACTCTCCAAAATGAACCCGCTTAGCGGCTTAAAGCGTATGGTGGGCATGCAGAGTTGGGTAGAGCTTATCAAGTCCATCTTAAAAGTCGCACTTGTGACGGGAATGGCGATATACCTCATCCAAGCCTCACAAGCGGATTTGATTCAACTTAGTATGGACGTGTATCCGCAGAACATATTCCATGCGCTGGATATCTTGCTTAACTTTATTTTACTGATCAGTTGCTCGTTGCTTATCGTTGTTGCGATCGATATTCCGTTTCAGATTTGGCAGCACGCCGATCAACTAAAAATGACCAAGCAAGAAGTCAAAGACGAATACAAAGAGACCGAAGGTAAACCGGAGGTCAAAGGTCGTATTCGTATGCTGCAACGAGAAGCGGCTCAGCGTCGAATGATGGCTGATGTCCCTCAGGCGGACGTTATCATTACCAACCCGGAGCACTTTTCCGTCGCACTGCGTTATAAACAGAAAACCGACCGTGCGCCTGTAGTGATCGCCAAAGGTACCGACCATATGGCGATGAAGATTCGAGAAGTGGCGCGCGAACATGACATTACTATTGTTCCTGCTCCACCTTTAGCGCGTGCGCTTTACCACACTACAGAGTTGGAACAAGAAATCCCAGATGGACTGTTTACTGCCGTAGCACAAGTGCTCGCGTTTGTGTTCCAACTTAAGCAGTATCGCAAACGTGGCGGTCAACGACCTAAGATTCAAGATTATGACCTGCCTATCCCTCCTGAACATCGCCACTAATGAAAATAATTGCATTGATGGATTAGACAAAAATTCACATTAGATCAAAGGATTGTAATTTCTTTGAGCAACTAGTCATTATTTTGGCGTTAATCATGGTACACACATTGCTTATATCGCCCTAATCAACAACAATACCTAAACTTTTAGGCGAAAGCTGTCGCGTAATACTAATAGTATGTTTGTACTAACGTGATGCTCCAGACCGATTGAGACACCTCGCAGTATGAAGTTAAGCCTGCCTTTTGCAGATAAATTACCACGAATCCCACAGCGCTCCATGCCTGCCATTGGTGCGCCTGTTATGGTATTGGCCACCCTTGCAATGGTGGTACTACCCATACCAGCGTTTCTGTTGGATTTGTTCTTCACTTTTAACATCGCCTTAGCCATGGTGGTGTTGTTAGTGACCGTTTACACACGTCGTCCACTCGACTTTGCGGCTTTCCCAACGGTGCTGCTTATTGCAACCTTATTACGTCTGGCGTTGAACGTTGCATCTACTCGTGTGGTACTGCTTTATGGTCATGAAGGGGGTAACGCTGCGGGTAACGTTATCGAAGCGTTTGGTAACGTAGTTATCGGTGGTAACTACGCCGTCGGTCTTGTGGTCTTCCTCATCTTGATGATCATTAACTTTATGGTTGTTACCAAAGGTGCTGGTCGTATTTCTGAGGTAAGTGCTCGCTTTACCTTGGATGCCTTACCGGGTAAGCAGATGGCGATCGATGCGGACTTGAACGCCGGTTTGATTGACCAAGACCAAGCGCGTTTACGCCGTTTTGAAGTTACCAAAGAAGCCGACTTTTACGGTTCAATGGATGGTGCGTCAAAATTCGTAAAAGGTGATGCGATTGCAGGTATCTTAATCCTGTTTATCAACATTATTGGCGGTCTGTCGATTGGTATGGCGCAATACGGTTTGGGCTTCTCTGAAGCGATGCAAATCTATACCTTGCTGACCATTGGTGACGGCTTGGTGGCGCAAATTCCATCGCTATTACTTTCTATCGCAGCGGCGATGATGGTAACGCGTCAAAATACTGATGAAGATATGGGTGAGCAGCTGATTTTTCAGATGTTCGACAACCCAAAAGCATTGATGATTACTGCTGCTATCCTTGGCGTGATGGGTATCGTTCCGGGCATGCCGCACTTCTCGTTCTTGTCACTGGCGGCAATCGCGGGTGGTGGTGCCTATTGGCTGGACAAAAAACAGAAACAAAAAGCCAAAGAGCCAGCATTACCAGCGAAAGCTGAAGATGGCAGTGAGCCGATCTCTCAACGTGAACTGTCTTGGGATGATGTGCAACCCGTCGATATCATCGGTCTAGAAGTCGGGTACCGTTTGATTCCTTTGGTTGACCGTGACCAAGGCGGAGAGTTGCTAGAACGTGTAAAAGGGGTACGTAAGAAGCTTTCGCAAGATTTTGGTTTCTTGATCCCTGCGGTTCATATTCGTGACAACCTTGAGCTGACACCTAATAGCTATCGTATCACGCTAATGGGAGTTGCCGTTGGTGAGGCAGAAATTCGCCCAGACCAAGAGCTGGCGATTAACCCTGGACAGGTTTACGGCATGATCGAAGGTGAGCCAACCATGGACCCGGCATTTGGTCTGGAAGCGGTTTGGATTCGTGAAGAGCAGCGTGAACATGCTCAAGCGTTAGGTTACACGGTGGTTGACTCTTCAACCGTGTTAGCGACGCATTTAAGCCAATTGCTTACCAATAACGCGTCGCAATTGATTGGTCACGAAGAAGTACAGAACCTATTGGAAATGCTAGGGCGCAGTGCACCTAAGTTGGTTGAGAATTTTGTCCCAGACCAACTTCAGCTTGGTGTGGTAGTGAAAGTACTGCAAAACTTACTTAACGAAGCTATTCCGATTCGTGATATTCGAACCATTGTGCAAACCTTGGCGGAGTACTCAAGCAAGAGTCAAGAACCTGACATTTTGACTGCTGCCGTTCGTATCAGTTTGAAACGTCTAATTGTTCAGGAAATCAATGGTATAGAGCCAGAGTTACCAGTGATAACGCTTATACCTGAACTGGAACAAATATTGCATCAAACAATGCAGGCATCAGGTGGCGAATCTGCCGGTATCGAACCGGGATTGGCAGAGCGACTTCAGTCCTCTCTGAGCCAAGCGACACAAGAGCAAGAACTGAAAGGGGAACCTGCGGTTCTGCTGACATCTGGTGTATTGCGTTCAACACTGGCTAAGTTCGTTAAGAACACAATACCTAACCTCCGCGTACTGTCTTACCAAGAAATACCGGACGAGAAACAGATCAGAATTGTGCAAGCGGTGGGCAACTAAGCCCTTCGCATCATTAATGGATTCATAGTTTGAAAATTAAACGATTTTTTGCCAAAGACATGCGAACTGCGTTGCTCCAAGTGAAAGAAGAACTTGGCGCAGAAGCGGTGATCATGTCGAACAAGAAAGTGGCGGGCGGTGTAGAGATCGTTGCAGCGATTGACGGTGAGTCTAACGCAGCACCAACCTCACAAGCGCAATCGCTTCCTAACCGTGGCGCAGCTCAATCAAATCGTTATAGCGAACAACGTCAAATGCCGTCATCTGCTTCAGAGCGTTTCCAAGATCGCCGTTTAGATGATGACAGAATTAGCCTAAACGCGAACAAAGATAAATCAGGCTCAATGACGCAACGTTTCGCGAACATGCTCAAGCAATACAGCAGCGGTGCAGCCGAGTCAGATGACCATGTCGCAGAGAATGAAGATTCTTTGTCCGCATTGCTGCAGCGCCAAAATAAGCACCGTGAAAGCTATAACCAAGAGAAACCTGCGCCTTACCAACCAGACTCGCCACTGGCGAAACTGATTGCGCAAGACAACCGATTTGACCGCCCAACTCCTAAGTTGGATCCAACGCGCTATGACCGTCGCCGTCCATCGGATGAACGCGATGACTCTGCCGATGAGCTAGAGAACATGCGTGAAGAGATGACGTCGATTCGTCGTTTGTTGGAACATCAAGTGTCGGGTTTGATGTGGCAAGAGGTCGAACGCCGCGAGCCATTAAGAGCAATGCTGATTAAGCGTTTGGAGCGTATGGGTGTTTCACCTGAACTTGCCGACCAAATGGCTTGCTACATTCCAGAAGATACGAAACCAGCGCGAGCGTGGAAAGCACTGCTGTCTCTTGTGGCGGATCAGATCAACATTCCGAAACAAGACATTCTGAAGCGTGGCGGTGTCGTCGCATTACTTGGTCCAACAGGAGTGGGTAAAACGACTACGGTGGCTAAGTTAGCGGCACGTGCGGCAATGGAGTTTGGTGCCGATAATGTTGCCCTTGTGACAACGGACACATATCGTATAGGTGCACATGAGCAGCTCTCAATTTACGGAAGAATTATGGGTTGTCCTGTAAGAGTTGCTAAAGATTCTAACGAGTTAGCCGATGTTATATATCAGCTACGAAACAGAAGACTGATTTTGGTCGATACGGCAGGGATGGGGCAACGAGACGTAAGACTCTCTGAGCAGCTCGATACCTTAATGCAAGAAAGCGGAGAAGTGATTCACAGCTACCTTGTTTTGCCAGCTACTGCACAACGTCGAGTTCTGCAGGAAACTCTGGATCACTTCCGACGCATTCCGCTGTCGGGTTGTATTTTGACTAAGCTTGACGAGTCGTTAAGTCTAGGCGAATTCATCAGCGTGGTGATTCAGAACGCGATGCCAGTGGCATACATTGCCAACGGTCAGCGCGTACCAGAAGACATTGTGATAGCACAACCAAAATACATGATTGCGAAAGCAAATGAACTGTTAGAGAAGTCGACAGAGAACGAACCTCACTTTTGGAATAGTGATAACGAAGGACTCTAGGGCGGCGGACTACTATGACTGAGAATATGATACACGATCAAGCAAGCGGCCTCCGTCGCTTAACACAACCATCATTGACTAAAGTAATCGCTGTTACTGGCGGCAAAGGTGGTGTGGGTAAATCAAACGTAACACTGGGTCTGGCGATCTGCATGGCACGCCAAGGCAAAAAAGTGATGGTTCTCGACGCAGATTTAGGTCTAGCTAATGTGGACGTTATGCTCGGAATTCGTTCAAAACGTAACCTAGGGCATGTCCTTGCGGGTGAATGTGAGCTAAAAGATGCGATTGTTGAAGGCCCTTATGGTATAAAGATAGTCCCTGCAACTTCTGGCACACAAAGCATGACCGAGCTGTCTCACGCTCAACATGCTGGACTCATCCGTGCATTTGGTAGTCTTGAAGAGGAAATGGACGTACTGTTGATTGATACAGCTGCGGGCATTTCTGACATGGTGATTAGCTTTTCACGAGCAGCTCAAGATGTTGTGGTTGTGGTTTGCGATGAGCCAACTTCAATCACTGATGCATATGCATTAATCAAGCTGTTGAGTAAAGAACACCAGGTTCAGCGCTTCAAAGTTGTTGCAAATATGGTCAGAAGCTACCGTGAAGGCAGAGAATTATTCGCAAAGTTGACTCTAGTCACAGAGCGCTTCTTGAATGTCAGCCTTGAACTCGTAGCATGTATTCCATTGGATGACAAAGTACGTCAAGCCGTGAAAAGACAGAAGATCGTTGTGGACGCATTCCCACGTTCTCCTGCGGCTTTAGCGATCAGCTCATTAGCGAACAAAGCACTAACGTGGCCACTACCTAAAACACCAAGTGGACACCTAGAGTTTTTTGTGGAAAGGTTGCTAAATCGTACTGAATTCGCAGAGGACCCTTTTGGTGAATAAAGCGATTACCTATAACCAACATGGCAAATTTAATAGCCAGCAGGCGTTCATTGAGCGTTACTCGGTGTTGGTTAAGCGTATTGCTCACCACCTGTTAGGCCGTTTACCGCCGAGTGTTCAGGTAGAGGATTTAATTCAGGCCGGCATGATCGGCCTTATCGAAGCTCAGCAGAATTATGATGGTTCTAAAGGTGCGAGCTTTGAAACGTATGCGGGTATCCGTATTCGCGGTGCAATGTTAGATGACATTCGCAAAGGCGACTGGGTACCTCGTTCTGTTCATAAGAACAATCGCGAAATTAACCAAGCGATCGCAGAGCTGGAAGGCGTACTAAATCGCGACCCATCTGATGCTGAAGTAGCAGCGCATCTTGGTATGACACTAGACCAATATCATAGTGCTCTTACCGATATAAACTGTTCAAAATTAGTGGGAATTGAAGATTTAGGCGTCTCTGATGATGTGATTTCACCGGCTGATGAGACCGATGACAGCAACCCGTTTAAGGGTGTAGCTGATGAATCGTTCAGAAAAGCACTGGTTGAATCAATAAAACAGCTTCCAGAGCGTGAAGCTTTAGTACTTTCGCTTTATTATGACGAAGAACTCAATTTGAAAGAGATTGGCGATGTGTTGGGTGTGAGCGAATCTCGCGTAAGCCAAATACTGAGTCAAGCGATGCAACGTTTACGCACCAAGCTCAGTGCGTGGACACAAAATGACTAAACACACTGATTTTACGATTCAGTGGAGGCAATTTTGAATAAAAACATGAAGATCCTTATTGTTGATGATTTCTCAACAATGCGCCGTATTGTTAAAAACCTGCTTCGTGACTTGGGTTTCAATAACACTCAAGAAGCGGACGATGGTTTAACTGCATTACCTATGCTGAAAAAAGGTGACTTCGACTTTGTTGTAACCGACTGGAACATGCCAGGTATGCAAGGCATCGACTTGCTGAAACACATCCGTGCTGACGCTGAACTGAAGCACTTGCCTGTGCTAATGATCACAGCGGAAGCAAAGCGTGAGCAGATCATCGAAGCAGCGCAAGCAGGCGTTAACGGCTACATCGTTAAGCCATTTACAGCTGCAACGCTTAAAGAAAAATTAGATAAAATTTTCGAACGTTTATAACTCTCTCTTTCTCTTTGTTAATCGAGTCACCACTTCTAATACCTACTACTAAAGGGTGGCTCGCTTGACGTTTAAAAAGCGATAAGAAAGAACTAAACGTAAAAAAGGGTCTATTCAGGATGATCTCACTAGAGCAGGCGAAGTCGCTCGTTCAGATGCTAGAAAACGGGGAACAGGACCAAGCCAATGAGCTTGTTGCCTCGATATATGAAAGCGATGGGAATCCGATGCTAAAAGAAATCGGAACATTAACCCGCGACCTTCATGATTCACTTAAGCACTTCAACATCGATCAACGCATGACAGAAATTGCGAAAGCGGAAATCCCGGACGCAAGGGACCGTCTGCAATACGTGATTGATAAAACTGAGTTGGCAGCGAATAAAACGATGGATGCGGTTGATTGCTGCTTACCTATCGCCGACAACCTGCATGAGTGCCTTCAACAAGTTCGCCCTCAGTGGAACGAACTCATGCACGGACGCATCGAATTAAGCGATTTCAAAGCACTTTGCCACCGTATCGATGGGCTGTTAGTTCAAGTCGAAGGTGATAGCACTGAATTGCGCGGTCAGCTGACCGAAATTCTTATGGCACAAGACTTCCAAGACTTAACGGGTCAAATCATTCGCCGCGTGATCACGCTTGTCAATGAAGTGGAAGATCGCCTTGTTGAGATCTTGACCGTGTTTTCTGGAAATAAACCAGAAGAACAGACTCAAGTTTTGCCAGAACCGTCAGATAAAAAGATTAAACAATCAAGCGAAGCAGAAGGCCCGATTCTTCACCCTGAACTCAGGGAAGATGCGGTTTCATCGCAGGACGAAGTCGACGACTTGTTGTCCAGTCTTGGATTTTAAAGGTAACGTATGAGCTACGATTTAGACGAAGATATTCTTCAGGACTTTCTAATTGAGGCTGGGGAAATTCTTGAGCTGCTGTCTGAGCAGTTGGTTGAACTGGAAAATAATCCAGAAGACAAAGATCTCCTAAACGCGATTTTCCGCGGCTTTCACACTGTAAAAGGTGGTGCAGGCTTCCTATCATTGGCAGAGCTGGTTGACACTTGTCACGGTGCTGAGAACGTGTTCGACGTATTGCGAAACGGTCAGCGTTCAGTCACGCCAAGTTTGATGGACACCATGCTAAAAGCGCTTGATACGGTTAACCATCAGTTCCAAGCGGTTCAAGACCGTGAACCACTGGATGCAGCCGATCCTGCACTGTTGGAAGAACTTCATCGTTTATGCAAACCTGAGTCTGAAGACGAAGTCGTTGCGGCGGTTGAAGTGCCAGTTGCTGAGCCAGAACCAGTTATTCCAGAGCCAGTTATCGAACAACCAGCAGCGCCAGTAGAAGCAGCACCTTCTAGCGTGGGTTCTGTTGATGAAATCACTCAAGACGAGTTTGAGAAACTGCTGGATGAGTTACACGGTAAAGGTTCTGCTCCGGGTGCATCTGCGCCAGCAGCACCAGTGGCTCCAACGCCAGTAAGTGCACCTTCATTAGACAGTGGTGATATCACTGATGATGAATTTGAACGTCTTCTTGACGAGCTGCATGGCGTAGGTAAGAGCCCATCGGCATCAGAAGTGGCACCAGTAGAAACGCCTAAAGCGCCAGAGCCGGCTGCTCCTGCTGCGTCAGCATCAACTGACGGCGATCTGATGACCGATGAAGAGTTTGAAAAACTTCTCGACGAATTACATGGTTCGGGTAAAGGTCCATCTATCGAAGAGTTAGATTTTGCGACTAAACCAGCATCAGAAAATATTACGCCTGAAGCGCCAAAAGCAGCTCCAGCACCTCAGCCTGCTCCAGTAGCGGCTGCGCCTTCTCCAGCGCCAGCTCCGGCACCTAAGCCAGAAGCAAAACCGGTTGCAGTAAAAGAAGAAGCAAAAGCAGCAGCGCCTGCGGTTAAGAAACCACAAGCAGAAGCCACAGTGCGTGTTGATACTTCAACTCTAGACACCATCATGAACATGGTGGGTGAGCTTGTATTGGTTCGTAACCGTCTACTAAGTCTTGGTTTGAACAGCAACGACGAAGAAATGTCGAAAGCAGTAGCAAACCTAGATGTTGTTACCGCAGACCTTCAAGGTGCGGTAATGAAAACGCGTATGCAGCCAATCAAGAAAGTGTTTGGTCGCTTCCCACGCGTTGTTCGTGACTTGGCGCGTAACCTAAATAAAGACATCGTGCTTGAAATGCGCGGTGAAGAAACCGATCTTGATAAAAACCTAGTAGAAGCACTTGCAGATCCATTGATCCACTTGGTGCGTAACTCGGTTGACCATGGTATCGAAATGCCAGACGACCGCGCGAAAGCGGGTAAATCTCGTACTGGTAAAGTGATTCTGTCTGCATCGCAAGAAGGTGACCATATTGAACTGGCTATCGTTGACGATGGCGGCGGTATGGATCCAAATAAACTCCGTGGTATCGCAGTAAAACGCGGCATGATGGATGAAGACGCAGCAGCACGCTTGTCGGATAAAGAGTGTTTCAACCTCATTTTTGCACCAGGCTTCTCGAGCAAAGAGAAGATTTCTGATATCTCTGGTCGTGGTGTAGGTATGGACGTGGTTAAGACGGCGATCAACACCTTGAACGGTTCTATCGATATCGATTCAGAATTGGGTAAAGGCACTAAGATCACCATCAAAGTACCACTGACGCTTGCGATCCTACCAACACTAATGGTTGGTGTTGGCGGTCATCCGTTCGCACTGCCTCTTGCATCGGTTAATGAAATCTTCCACTTAGATCTTAGCCGTACCAACGTTGTTGATGGTCAACTAACCATTATCGTACGTGATAAGTCTATCCCACTGTTCTACCTACAAAACTGGTTAGCTTCTAAGTCGCCACGTGTAGAAGAGCGCATTGGTCATGGTCATGTTGTTATCGTTCAAATTGGTAGCCAACGTGTCGGCTTTGTGGTGGATACATTGATTGGTCAAGAAGAAGTGGTTATCAAACCACTGGATAACCTATTGCAAGGCACGCCAGGTATGGCAGGTGCAACGATTACCAGTGACGGTCACATCGCATTGATTCTTGATGTGCCAGATCTACTTAAGCAATACGCTGCAGCTTCGCGCATTTAAGCGAAGCTGGAGTTGAAAAAAGGAATAAGATGGCGATTAAAGTACTAGTCGTTGATGATTCGAGTTTTTTCCGTCGTCGCGTTAGCGAAATCATCAACTCAGAATCGCGCCTAGAAGTGATAGACGTTGCGGTTAATGGCAGAGAAGCGGTTGAGAAAGCCAAAACTCTAAAACCTGACGTCATCACTATGGATATTGAAATGCCAGTCATGGACGGTATTACTGCCGTGCGTGAAATTATGGCTACGTCTCCTACGCCAATCCTAATGTTTTCGTCCCTGACTCATGATGGGGCGAAGGCTACGCTTGACGCACTAGACGCTGGTGCATTGGACTTCTTACCGAAGAAATTTGAAGATATTGCTCGTAACCGTGATGAAGCGGTATCGCTACTCCAACAACGTGTCATTCAAATTGCTTCTAAGCGCGCATTTATGCGTCGCCCAATGGCGAAACCTGCTGCGACTGCACCGAGCTCAACAACTCGTCCATTAGCATCACGCAATACTGCGCCTGCCGCAGCAACTGCAAGTCGCCCTGTGGCAGCAAAATACCGCGCTTCAGGTAAGAAATATCAGTTAACAGCTATCGGTACTTCCACTGGTGGTCCTGTTGCTCTGCAAAAAATTCTGACTCGTTTACCCGTAAACTATCCGCACCCAATCGTGTTGATCCAACATATGCCAGCTACTTTTACTGCTGCTTTTGCAAGTCGTTTAAATACGCTTTGTAAGATCCAAGTAAAAGAAGCTCAAGATGGTGATGTATTGCAAGCTGGCGTTGCCTATTTGGCGCCAGGCGGTAAGCAAATGATGATCGACGGTCGTGCAGGTGCTGCTCGTCTGCGCATTATCGATGGCGGCGACCGCATGAACTACAAACCTTGTGTGGATGTTACGTTTGGCTCTGCTGCAAAAGTATACGGTGACAAAGTATTGTCGATGGTACTGACAGGTATGGGGGCTGACGGTCGTGAAGGCGCACGCATGTTGAAATCAGCAGGCTCAACAATTTGGGCTCAAGATGAAGATAGTTGTGTGGTTTACGGTATGCCACAAGCGGTTGCGAAAGCGGGCATCTCTACAGAAGATTTACCTCTCGACCGCATTGCGGAACGCATGTTGGTAGAAGTGGGCTTAGCGTAGGAAAGATCATGATCGTTTGGAGTGTTGCTAACCAAAAAGGTGGGGTAGGGAAAACGACATCAACTGTGACGTTGGCTGGGCTATTGAGCCAAAAAGGTCATCGTGTATTGATGGTTGATACAGACCCTCATGCGTCACTGACGACTTACCTTGGTTATGATCCGGATGCAGTAACGTCGAGCTTGTTTGATTTGTTCCAATTGAAGACGTTTTCACGTGAGACAGTAAAGCCGTTAATCGTCGAGACTGAACTTGAAGGAATGGACATCATCCCGGCACATATGTCACTTGCAACGCTTGACCGTGTGATGGGAAACCGCAGCGGCATGGGCTTGATCTTAAAACGAGCGCTTCAAGCCGTAGCAGAAGATTATGACTATGTGTTGATCGACTGCCCGCCAATTCTTGGCGTAATGATGGTCAATGCGCTAGCAGCGAGTGATCGTATCCTGATCCCTGTTCAAACTGAGTTCTTAGCGATGAAAGGTCTTGAGCGTATGATGCGCACTTTGACCATTATGCAGAAGTCTCGTCCAGGTGGCTTTAAAGTGACGATCGTACCAACCATGTACGATAAGCGCACAAGAGCTTCGTTGCAGACACTGACTCAGCTTAAGAAAGATTATCCGAATCAGGTATGGACTTCTGCGGTGCCGATTGACACGAAATTCCGTGATGCAAGCTTAAAGCATTTACCAGCATCACACTTTGCTTCTGGTAGTCGTGGGGTGTTTGCTTACAAGCAACTGCTGATTTACTTGGAGAGGTTGGCGTTCGATGAGCAATAACGACGTACTTTCCAGTGAACAGGCGCTCGATGATTACTTCAGCGCATTGCTTGGCGAAGAGGTCGAGGTCATTGAGCAAGAAGAAGAGCTTGACTTACTCGCTCAAGAACTATCATCTGCAGAGCCAGAGCCAGAGCCAGAGCCAGAGCCAGAGCCAGAGCCAGAGCCAGAGCCAGAGCCAGAGCCAGAGCCAGAGCCAGAGCCAGAGCCAAAATTACAAATACAATACGCGGAACCAGAGTCGTACCAATACAGCGATACTTACTCACCTGAGTTAGAAGCGCCTAATTTGGAAGACGTTCAACGATTGTTAAGCCAGCTGGAATCCACCAATGTAGTGGCAGAGTTGGATATCGATGACATTTTGGATCAAAACACGATTGATATCGCAGCCGAAGCTAAATCAATCGAACCAGAAATTGAAATCGAAGCTGCGGCAGTTGCCGTGGATGAAATTCAAGAGTGGGATATCGAAGAAGAATTGATTCCTGCTGTTGAGACCGAGCAGCTAGAACCAGTTTGGACTCAATCTGAAACTGAAGCGTTTGAGCCTAAAGTTGACGTTGAAGCCGATGTGGAAGTCGAACAGCACATTGAGACAGAAGCCGAACTGGAAACGGAAACAGGCTCACTGTTGCCAAACACTTGGGAAAGCACGCAACGTAGCGAAGATTTTCAGGTGCTGTACTTTGATGTTAATGGTGTGACGTTTGCCGTTCCACTTGATGAGCTCGGTGGTATCCATCAAATTACGGAACTGAACCATTTGATTGGTCGTCCTGCATGGTACCTAGGTTTGCAAACCAGTCGTGAGCAACAATTTGATGTTGTCGACACTGCGAGGTGGGTGATGGCTGATAAGCTTCATGACGAAGAGTACAAAGATAACTACCAATACGTCGTTATGCTTGGTGAAAGCATGTGGGGGTTGGCAAGTAACCAATTAATGGGTACTGAGACACTCAATATCGACAAAGTCCGTTGGCGTGAACAAGCAGGTAAGCGCCCTTGGCTAGCGGGCATGGTGAAAGAAAAAATGTGTGCTTTAATTCATGTCCAAGCACTTATAGACATGCTAAACGCTGGTTTAGATGTAAAATCACTGAATTAGATTTTTGGTCGGGAACGACAATTACGAGGATTAACTATGTCTCAAGCTTTTGAAGTAGAAGTGAAGAAAGATACATCGAACGACGAAGTTCTTCAGTGGGTGACGTTCCAACTAGAAGAAGAAACGTACGGCATTAATGTAATGCAAGTTCGCGAAGTTCTTCGCTACACAGAAATCGCTCCGGTTCCAGGTGCGCCAGATTACGTACTGGGTATTATCAACCTACGTGGTAATGTCGTAACGGTTATCGATACACGTTCACGTTTTGGTTTGATGGAAGGTGAAGTTACTGACAACACTCGCATCATCGTGATTGAGTCTGAGCGTCAAGTTATCGGTATCTTAGTAGATAGCGTCGCTGAAGTTGTTTACCTACGTTCTTCTGAGATCGACACTACGCCTTCTGTAGGTACGGACGAAAGCGCGAAATTCATCCAGGGTGTAAGCAACCGTGATGGCAAGCTACTTATTCTTGTTGATCTGAACAAGCTGCTAACTGATGACGAATGGGATGAGATGGCTCACCTATAATTGGCTGATGAATCATGGCTGACGAAACCTTCCTATCTTTACCGCTCTTAGTGGGCGGTCTAGCATTTGCTTTCTTGATTTTGCTTTTGTTGCAAATTCGCGTTCGTGCGGGTCTGCAAAAGCAAATGGACCAGCAGCGTGCGCAAGCACGTCACGCAGAAAAAGAAGTGCAAAAGCTAAACAAGCAATTGTTGGAAGTGCGTTCAGTGGTCGTTGGTTTAGGTCAAAAGGTCACTGAGCAACAAGATGTGATTCAACATCTTAATGAGCGCATTCGTGAACTTGAGCACGCAGATACAGATGGTCGTTTGTACAGCCGTGCTTCTAAAATGGTTCAACTTGGCGCTGACATCAATGAGTTGATTGAAGAGTGTGAATTGCCAAAAGCAGAAGCAGAACTGATGCTTTCTCTGCAGAAAAAACTGGCAGGTCAAGAGAAGATCCCTCCACTTAGCGGTCAACCATCAGATGATCCGACATACCCACCTCGTGGACGACGTCGATAAAGAATGAAAAAAGAAGCTTCGGCTTCTTTTTTTATTTTTAAAATAAAAACTTATAATCACTTATGGTTATTTTTATTAAAATGTGACTATAAGTTAACAAAAACTCACGAACTTACATACATCATCGCTTTCTTATCCTGTTTTGTCACAACTAAGCTGTGCTAATATAGCGACTCGTTCATTTTTTAGTTGAAGCCCTATGTTAGAAGTCTCTAACCTAACTGCGATCCGTGATGACAGGGTCCTGTTTGAAAACCTGCAATTCGAAATTAAACCTGGAGAGTTGGTCCAGATTGAAGGACGTAACGGTACAGGCAAAACCACATTGCTGCGTATTGTGACAGGGTTAGGGGACAGAGAAGAAGGCATCATCAAATGGAAAGGCGAAGAGGTTGAAAAGTCTCGTGATGTTTTCCATCAGGACCTTTTGTTCCTAGGGCATCAAACTGGCGTTAAACGCGAACTTACTGCGTTTGAAAACCTGCGCTTTTACCAATCTATCCATAATAATCGTTCCTCAGATGAAGAAATCTTTGCTGCTTTAACCCAAGTGGGTCTTGCAGGCAGAGAAGATGTGCCTGTAGCACAACTTTCTGCAGGACAGCAGCGTCGCGTTGCATTGGCACGACTGTGGCTAAGTAATCAAATTTTATGGATTTTGGACGAACCGTTAACTGCAATCGATAAGCAAGGTGTGAAGGTGCTTGAATCGTTGTTTGCAAATCATGCAGACAATGGTGGCATTGTGATTTTAACGACACACCAAGATATGTTTGCAGACAGCCCGAAACTTAGAAAAATAAAACTGGGTGACTAATATGATTTCGGCAATGTCGACCATTATCCGCCGCGAGCTTTTGATTGCATTTCGCCGTCAAGCAGACATCTTGAACCCTTTGTGGTTTTTCATCATTGTTATCACACTTTTCCCTCTTAGCATCGGTCCAGAGCCTAATTTGTTAGCACGTATTGCAGCAGGCATTGTTTGGGTTGCTGCGTTGCTATCCGCCTTATTATCATTAGAACGTCTATTCCGTGATGATTATCAAGATGGTGCGCTTGAGCAAATGATGCTAATGCCGATCCCACTGCAACTTGTTGTGATTTCCAAGGTCATAGCTCACTGGTTGTTAACGGGATTGCCTCTGATCTTAATCAGTCCATTGTTGGCGATTCTATTATCTCTTGATTTTAATACTTGGCTGTCTGTTGTACTGACATTGGTCATCGGTACACCGACGTTGAGTTTTATCGGTGCTATTGGTGTAGCACTGACTGTTGGGTTACAAAAAGGCGGCGTTCTTTTAAGTTTGCTAATTCTCCCGCTTTACATCCCAATTCTAATTTTCGCTACGTCCGCGATTGATGCCGCAGCACTGGGTATGGCGTATAACGGGCAATTAGCGATTTTAGGCGCAATGTTGATGGGGGCTGTCACTCTCACACCATTCGCCATCAGCGCAGCATTGAGAGTTAGTGTTAACTAACTCAGTAAAGTGCGCGTTTAGCGACGTTTGATCAAAGAATTATTATTAAAGCACTGCTACGGTCTCGACCCTCTGGACAGTGTCCCTGAAGTAAGAGTGAGAACTTAACATGTGGAAATGGCTACATCCTTATGCCAAGCCAGAAGCAGCTTATCACCTGAGCGGTAAGTTTCTTCCTTGGTTTTCTGTATTGGCCCTCGTATGCCTATCGGTTGGTACCGTCTGGGGGCTCGCATTTGCACCTTCGGATTACCAGCAAGGCGATAGTTTCCGAATCATTTACATCCACGTACCTTCGGCTATTTGGTCTATGGGCGTGTACATGTCGATGGCTATAGCTGCATTTATCGGCTTGGTTTGGCAAGTACGTCTATCTGACATGGCAGCACTGGCCATGGCGCCTATTGGTGCGGTATTCACCTTTATTGCTCTGTTAACGGGTGCCGTTTGGGGTAAACCTATGTGGGGCACTTGGTGGGTATGGGATGCTCGTCTAACCTCTGAACTTATTCTTCTATTCTTATACCTTGGTGTTATTGCACTTTACCACGCGTTTGACGATCAAAAGACAGCGGCAAAAGCGGCGGGTATTTTGGCAATCGTTGGTGTGGTCAACCTACCGATTATCCACTTCTCTGTTGAGTGGTGGAATACGCTTCACCAAGGCGCGACAATCACCAAATTTGAAAAACCATCCATCTCATCCAATATGCTTTGGCCGTTGCTGCTAAACATTTTTGGTTTTGCGTTCTTCTTTGGCGCGGTAACGATGGTGCGCTTCCGTAACGAAATTATCAGCAAAGAGAGTCATCGCCCTTGGGTGCAAAAACTCGCGGCTGAAAAAACTCAGTGAGGTAATTGAATATGCATTTTGAATCTCTGAGCGAACTCTTTGCCATGGGTGGCTACGCAGGTTACGTATGGAGCGCGTTTGGTATTACTTTCTTATCTATGATCATTCTTTTAATTTCGAGTATCCGCCGTGGGGATGCGTTGTTAAAAGAAGTGAAAGCGAAAATTGATCGTCAAGCGCGAGTCGACGCGGCGAAGAATATGGAGAACACGTTATGAACCCGAGACGTAAAAAGAGGCTAGGCATCGTTCTGGCGATCTTTATCGGTATTAGTGCAACCATTGGTTTGATGCTTTATGCGTTGAACCAAAATATGGATCTATTCTACACGCCGACGGAATTGGTAAATGGTAAACCTGACGGTACTAAACCAGAAGTTGGTCAGCGTTTGCGTATCGGCGGCATGGTGGTTGTAGGCTCAGTTCGCCGTGACCCAGAGTCACTAAAAGTGAGCTTTGATCTGCACGACGTGGGTCCTAAAGTGACGATCGTGTACGAAGGTATTCTTCCTGATTTGTTCCGCGAAGGTCAGGGTATTGTTGCTCAAGGTGTTCTTGAAGACGCAACAACCGTAAAAGCTTTTGAAGTGTTGGCAAAACACGATGAAGAGTACATGCCACCTGAAATTGCAGAAGCAATGAAGAAGACTCACGAGCCTCTGCAGTACACATCAGAACAGAAACAAGGAAGCGGCCAATGATTGCTGAAATCGGTCACTTTGCCCTCATACTTTCGTTAGCAATGGCATTGTTGCTAAGCATATTGCCGTTATGGGGCGCATCAAATAACAACACTATGCTGATGAACACAGCACGACCACTTTCATGGTCGATGTTCGTCATGCTGTTTTTCTCATTTGCGATTTTATGTTGGGGATTCTACACCAACGACTTTACGCTCCAATACGTTGCAAGTAACTCAAATAGCCAACTGCCTTGGTACTACCGCTTAACGGCTGTTTGGGGCGCGCACGAAGGCTCACTACTGCTTTGGGTACTTATCCAAGCTGCGTGGACAGTCGCGGTCGCTACTTTCAGCCGTGGTATGCCACAAGAATCCGTTGCGCGTGTACTTGCTGTTATGGGCATGATCTCAGTGGGCTTCCTACTATTTATCATCCTGACTTCGAACCCGTTCCTACGCACTTTGCCTTTCTTCCCGGTAGATGGTCGTGACTTGAACCCGCTTCTTCAAGACCCAGGTTTGATTGTTCACCCACCTATGCTTTACATGGGGTACGTAGGCTTCTCGGTTGCCTTCTCGTTCGCGATTGCGTCTTTGATGACTGGTCGTCTTGATACGGCTTGGGCTCGTTGGTCTCGTCCTTGGACAACCGCTGCTTGGGTATTCCTAACACTAGGTATCGCACTAGGTTCTTGGTGGGCATATTACGAACTTGGCTGGGGTGGCTGGTGGTTCTGGGACCCAGTAGAAAACGCATCATTCATGCCTTGGTTAGCGGGTACAGCACTGATGCACTCTCTAGCGGTAACCGAAAAACGCGGTACATTTAAAGCGTGGACGGTACTTCTTGCTATCTCTGCATTCTCTTTGAGTTTGTTAGGTACCTTCTTAGTGCGTTCCGGTATTTTGGTATCGGTACACGCGTTCGCGTCTGATCCATCACGCGGTATGTTTATCCTAGGTTTCCTAGTCTTTGTTATCGGCGGCTCACTCCTGCTATTCGCAGTGAAAGGGGCAGCGGTTCGCGTACGTGGTAATTTCGATTTGGTGTCGCGTGAGAACGCGCTGCTTGCTAACAACGTGCTTCTGATTGCTGCGCTAGTCGTAGTTTTGGTTGGTACCTTGTTACCATTGGTTCACAAACAAATTGGTCTTGGTTCAGTATCTATCGGTGCACCATTCTTCGACATGCTGTTTGCGTGGTTGATGATGCCGTTCGCCTTCCTACTAGGTATTGGTCCTATGATTCGTTGGAAACGCGACAATCTATCTAAGCTTATTAAGCCAATGATTGTTTCTGGTGTGCTTGCTTTCGCACTAGGTGCTGTGTGTGTATTCCTGTTCGCCGATTTCTTCTCAGCGATGGCTTACATCGGTTGGGTAATGGCAATCTGGATCATTGCAATGCATGGCTTTGAACTGTACGAGCGTGCTACTCACCGTCACAGCTTCGGCGAAGGTGTTCGTAAACTTCAACGTAGCCACTGGGCAATGATGCTTGGTCACATTGGTCTAGCCGTTACTGTGATTGGTATTGCGATGGTGCAAAACTACAGTATCGAACGTGACGTGCGTTTGGCTCCGGGTGAGCACTTCAAGATTTACGGTTATGATTTCTACTTCTCAGGTCTACGTGACAAAGATGGTCCAAACTACGATGGTTACATCGCGGACTTTGAAATCACGAATGATGGTAAGTATGTGAACACGTTGCACGCTGAAAAACGTTTCTACCGTACAGCGAAGTCGATGATGACTGAAGCGGCAATCGACCGCGGTATCACTCGTGACCTATATATTGCGATGGGTGAGCGTCTAGAAGATAACCGTTCTTGGGCAGTACGTATTTACTACAAACCATTCGTTCGTTGGATCTGGGCTGGTTCATTGATCATGTCTTTGGGTGGTGCGCTTGCTATCTCTGATAGACGTTACCGCTTCCGCAAAACGGCTAAGAAAGGCGATAAGTCAAAGCTAGCGGAGCAGGAGGCAAAATAAATGAATAAGAAAGTCTTATTTATCCCGTTGGTAGCTTTCATGGTATTGGCGGGTATCTTCGCAACTCAGTTGGTTCGCAACCAAGAGGGTGACGATCCAACGAAACTTGAGTCAGTACTGGTTGGTAAGCCAGTACCTGAGTTCCATCTAGAGGATTTAGCTGAACCTGGTAAACAGTACGATCAGTCGATCTTTAAAGGCGAACCACTGTTGCTTAACGTTTGGGCGACTTGGTGTCCGACTTGTTACGCTGAACATAAGTACCTCAATGAGCTTGCAGGGAAAGGTGTGAAGATCATCGGCATGAACTACAAAGATGATCGCAATAAAGCGGTAGGTTGGCTGAACGATTTGGGTAACCCATACCTGATCAGCTTGTTTGATGGTAGCGGCATGCTAGGCCTAGACCTTGGTGTGTACGGTGCTCCAGAGACATTTATCATCGATGCAAACGGTGTGATCCGTTACCGTCATGTTGGTGATGTAAACCCTCGCAACTGGGCGGAAACGTTGGAGCCGCTGTACACCAAGTTGGTTGAGGAGGCGAAGCAATGAGAAAGTTTTTCTTAGCGGCTTTTGCTGCGATGACATTTTCTCTTGCTGCTCATGCAGCGATTGAAGTGTATGAGTTTGACAATCTAGAGCAAGAACAGCAGTTCAAAGAGCTTGGTCATACTCTTCGTTGTCCTAAATGTCAGAACAACACCATCTCTGATTCGAATGCAGAATTGGCTCAAGACTTACGCCATAAGGTGTACGAAATGACCAAAGAAGGTAAGTCGAAAGATGAGATCGTGGACTACATGATTGCTCGTTATGGCAACTTCGTAACGTACAATCCTCCGTTTACTTTTGCGACTGCAATTCTGTGGCTAGGTCCACTAGCAGTGGTATTAGGTGGCTTTGGTTTAATCGTGCTGCGTAGCCGTAAATCAAAAGCAAAAGCAGTTCAAGCAAGTAACGAACAATGGGACGAAGAAAAAGAAGCGCGTCTCAAATCATTGCTTGATGAAGAGAACAACGGAGATAAGAAGTAATGACACTATTTTGGGTTTCTACCGTTGTTCTTACGCTGATAGCTTGTGTCTTAGTTGCACTGCCGCTGCTTAAGCAAAAAGCCAACAACGATGAAGTGTTACGTGATGAGCTTAACAAAGCGTTCTATAAAGACCGCCTATCTGAGCTTGCTGAAGAAACAGACGAAGGTCTAGTCGAGAGCCAAGATGATTTGATTTCCGATCTGAAGCAATCTCTTCTGGACGATATCCCTGGTGATAAAAAGCAAAAGGAAACACATGTTTCTCCGATTGCTGTTTTGATCCCATCAGTGATTTTGACAGTGGTATTGAGCTACGGTCTTTACTACAAGTTTGGCGCATCTCAAGACGTTGTGAAGTGGCAGGAAGTAAACGATAACCTTCCTGAACTTTCTAAAAAGCTAATGTCTGCAGCATCTGAGCCACTCAGTGATGATGAAATGGCTGATCTCTCTTTGGCTCTGCGTACACGCCTGCATTACCAACCTGAAGACTCAACCGGTTGGTTGCTATTAGGTCGTATTGCTTTGGCGAACCGAGATGTGACGACTTCCATTGATGCAATGGAAAAAGCGTACAAGCTAGAACCAAAAGATCCAGATGTTCAACTTGGTTACGCACAAGCTCTGATGCTTTCCCAAGACGAGATGGATCAAGCTACGGCTCGTTCTCTGCTTGGTAAACTGATGCAACAAGATTACGTTGACCTACGTGTCTTCTCTCTACTTGCGTTTGATGCATTTGAGCGCCAAGATTTCCCAGCCGCGATTAAGTATTGGGGTATCATGCAACAAATGATCGGTCCTGAAGATAGCCGCTATGAAATGCTAGGTCGCAGTATCGAAAGTGCACGTAAGCAAATGGGTGAAGCGGTTTCTCCAGACAAGAGTGTGGCAGTGACTATTAACGTAGCTCCAGAAGCTCAACTTGATCCAAATGCGGTATTGATTGTGTCAGTACATCGCGCAGATGGTTCTCCGATGCCTGTCGCGGCAGCTCGCTACCCATTAGGTACATTCCCTCGTACAGTTGTACTAGATGATGGTAATGCGATGATGGACGGTCAGAAGCTATCTTCTCTAGATAAGTTGATGGTTCGCGTTCGTGTTGACTCGGATGGTAACGTTGCAACTCGTGACCAAGATTGGCATGGTGAAAGCCAAGTCGTTGATTTTGGTCAGCCAGTAGAAGTGATGATAGATAAACAGTATCAATAATTCATGAACGTCTCTAATAATTGACACTTAAGGATTGTTAGGACGGTTTTGTGGTATGACTACCAACTATCGAGTAGAATAAAAAAGGCCAGCGCATGCTGGCCTTTACTTATATACCCAAATGACTTTTTCCAAAGTACTAAACGTACGTAAAACACAGGTCATTTAGGGGTATTAATCGTCGTTATGGAACGTAGAATGTATAACAAGGGTAAATCCATCTTCTTGTTGCTGTTCGCTGTTGGACTGGTTGGCTGTTCAACTGCACCCGAGGAAGCGGTAACAGAAGAAAACGAAACTAATCAAACAACTTCTGATGTTTATGATCCATTGGAAAGTTTCAACCGCACAATGTGGGAACTGAACTACGATTATCTTGACCCGTATTTAGTTCGCCCAGTGTCTCTTGCGTATGTTGATTACACGCCTGTGCCAATTCGTTCTGGTATTGCTAACTTCCTAGCTAACTTAGACGAACCTGCGAGTGTGGTGAATAACCTAGTTATGGGAAATGGCACTAAAGCCGTTGATCACTTTAACCGCTTCTGGATTAACTCGACATTCGGTATCTTAGGTCTGTTTGACGTTGCAACGGCTGCTGGTATCACCAAGTACGACAACAAAGAGTTTAGTAGTGTGGTTGGTCACTATGGTGTAGGTAACGGTCCATATTTTATGGTGCCAGGCTACGGTCCATATACATTGCGTGAAGTGACAGACACTGTGGATGGTATGTACTTGCCACTTTCATACCTAAACTTCTGGGCAGGCTTAGGTAAATGGGCGCTGGAAGGTATGGAAAAACGTGCTCTGTTAGTACCACAAGAAGCACAGCTTGAAGCATCGCCTGATCCATATGTATTAACTCGTGACGTTTACATTCAACGTCAAAACTTTAAAGCAGAAATCAGTACGACTGATGAAGTAGATGCGGAAGAAGAAGCGTACTTAGATGAGTATTTAGAAGAAGACTTTTAATCGCTTTATACAGAAAAACAAAAAGGCTTGGTGAAAACCAAGCCTTTCTTTTTATCGGTAACTTTCTTTTATCGATAAATAGCGTTCAGATTAGAACTTGTAGTTCGCTTGAACACCGATTAGCCATACGTTACCTGTTACTTCACCAGAGAATTCTCCACCAAATGTAGCAGGATCTTTCATTGGTGGCATACCATCAGTGCGACCTTCATACATTGAAGCATCTTTCGCAAAAATATAGGTAAAGCCAGCGTCTAGTGTTAGATTCTTAGACCATTCGTAACCAGCACCAATACTTAACCATAGACGATCCGTTTCAGGGATAGTAGCTGTACGGTTTTCGTCACTCACAGCAGAAGTGTCGTATGCAACACCTGAGCGTAGCGTCCATTTTTGGTCAAGTTTGTAAGTAGTACCTACAGCGAAGCGGTAGTTATCTTCCCAGTTTTCTTCTTTGATCAAATTTGATGCTTCACCTGGGAAGTCGGCTACTAGCTCTTTAAAACTACTCCAATTAGTCCAGTTGATGCTTGCATGAATCGCTAATTGTTCATTTAACTGATGGTAGCTTGCTAGTTCCGCTGTTGCTGGCAGAGCTAGGTCCATCGAGCCATTTTTATGAGCATTTGGATCTGCTGGGTTGAAACCAAGACCTTTTGCATAACCTTCTAGTGTTAGATCTACTTCAGATTTGTAAGCAAAACCAATACGGTTATTAGCGTTGATTTGCCATGCAGTGCCTACTTGCCAGCCCCATGCCGTATCGTCACCTTCCATGTATTTAAGAGTGGTTCCTGCTAGCTTGTCACCCATCTGTGGTGGCATAACTGCGCCGAAGCTGCCATCTGCCATGACATAGCGGATACCGCCACCAACACTAAGCTTTTCGTTTAGCTTGTATGCTGCATTTAGGTTCGCTTCCATTGAGAATACGCTAGCTTGGTTACCAAAGTTAGCTGCGGCAAAATCTTTACCTAGGTCCGTTTCCATACCGTAGTTAGTGCCAAGGGCAAAGCCAATAGCAAATTCGTCATTGTATTGGTGAGAAAAGTAGAAGTTCGGAATGACAGCATCGTGTGCAAAGTCATGAGAGTTTGCAGCGTTTGGACCATTCACGTAAGTCGACGTGCCATCAACATCGATGTTTGGGTTTACATAGATAGCACCAACAGACACTTGTGTGCCTTCTAGGTAAGTTAGCATAGCTGGGTTACGCCATTGTGCACTTGCGTTATCAGCCATTGCCGCTTCACCAGCGTATGCACGACCTAGACCAGTCGCAGAGTATTCTGCAAGTTGGAAACCTGCTGCGTTTGCAACGCTTGAAGTACTAAGTAGACCGAATGCCACTGCTGTTGATAGGAGAGTCTTGTTGGTTTTCATTGTAATGTTCGCTGAGTTATTTATAACGTGGGGCGAAAGTTTACGTCTAGAGTTATTACTTTAAAAATGAAAAGCCAATAAAACAGTGTTTTCAGGTGAATTGTCTATATATTTCAATATATTTAGAAGATATAACTAACTGTAATGGCGGTGTGAAAAAAACTCAGCGAACACTTGTGAGTCATAATTGTGAGTTTTGATTACACGTGTGCGCCCAAATTGGGTGAATGTAAAACGATAGATAAGAAAAAAGGCTGGAATTCCAGCCTTTTATATAGAGAGTGTTTATATTAGCTTGCTACGTGATGCTTAGAAGCTGCGGCTGTATTGTAAGCCGAATAGGATAGCATCTGCATGCGTTGTCGCTTGAATTTTACTTAGCTCAACACCTACGGTTGTATTCTCGTTAACTTTAACATCATCACCCATTAGGTAAGTAAAGCCAAAGTCTACGTTAGACTTGGTGTCGATATGGTATGTGAAACCTGCAGAGAACCACTGACGATCTGAGTCTGGCACTGAAATAGAAGTCACTTTATCTTGTGCGCTAGTGTCGTACATGTAGCCTGCACGTAGTGTCCAGTCGTTGTTTAGGTAGTAAGTACCACCGATTGAGTAGTGCCAACCATCTTGCCATTCGTAAGGCTTGTCATAGCTGCCAGTCAGTACAGAATCTTGTAGGTTCTCGAATTCAATTTTGTCAAACGCACTCCAACCAATGTATTGGATAGAGTAGTGAACTGCGAATTTAGTGTCGGTAATTTTGTGGTAACCTGAGAATTCAGCCATATCTGGTAGAGGTAGTGTGATCTTCTGACCTTTGTCGTCTTCAGCTTCAAACTCAGGGCTGTAACGGTAAGATAGACCAAAACGGTTGTTTTCATCTAACTCAAACACAGTACCAACATTGAAACCAAAGGCAAAGCCATCAGCTTTATCCACGTCTAACAGTGGAGTACCTGCAGCTGGTACTGGTCCAATGTTCATAGGTGGAAAACCTTTACCTGCAACGCGCTTCATTGTGCCTTGACCGTAAATTAGGTCTAGACCTGCACCGAAGCTCCATTGTTCGTTTAGACGGTATGAACCAGCTACACCAAAGTTAAAGCTTTTAACGTCAGTAAGACCGCCATACTCTGCTGCTACATAGCTATCTGAAAACTCAGTTTTAGTACCGAAGTTTGAGTATGCGTTTACACCCCATGCAAATTTTTCATTAACAGGTACGATAAGGTGAATGTTTGGAGCGATTGAAGTGCCGCCGACATCATCAGTGTCTGCAACATCTTGAGGACCAGTGAATGTTCCCGAATATGTAACGTCTTTTACTTCAATTAGAGAAGTAATACTTTCAAAACCAAGAGATAGCTCAGTTTTGTCAAATAGAGCCATTGCCGCAGGGTTGCGAGCCATTACAGAAGCGTTATCTGCAATTACCGCATCACCGGCGAATGCACGACCGATACCAGTCGCTGATTGTGCGTTTAGCTGGAAACCAGCCGCCATTGCTTGACCAGATGCCATTGCAACCGTCACTGCTAGGAGAGTCTTTTTAAACAGACGCGTATTCTGAGTCATTTTTTATTCCTTATTAGTTTCGTCTCTTTGGACGATAAGTTGAGCTTTTGCTCAGTGGCGCAGATAGTAGTATTAAGAGTGGACCATACAAATCCGACCATTGGATAAATTTGAATAAAAATTGCAGAAATGATGTCTAAATGTCGGGAAATTGCACCTAAAGTGCATGATTTAGAGTTTTGACTCTAAACTCAATAGTTGGCGTGAATGCTTTTTGTGTTATTCATAAACAAAAAGCCGCTAAATTTCGAAATTTAGCGGCTTTTTAGTAGCTAGTAGTGTCGTTTCGCTGAAGTTATTACATCGGCTCCATCATTGGAGCAAGTTTTGCTGCAATAGCATCGATGTCTTCACCGCTGTTACCAACAAGAATCATGCTGGCTTTACCCACAGGCTTCACAACACCGCTCATACCATCTTTATCAAAATCGACTTTCTGGTCGCTCTTCACGTCAGTAACAAACATGGTTACTTTGCCTTCTTTACCTTGGAAAACCATATGAAGGGCGTTTGACTCACCAAAGCCGCAATGGTTTAAGTAGTAAACATGGTATGGAAAGCTACCATTAAGTTGGTAATGGAACGGCATCATTTTCGCGTTTACTTGCTTGCTTGAAACATCCTCATCGAGGTTGCGTACAAATGACTCTTCCGCCACCACGTGTTTCATTGCGGTATCTGCTAGGCTCGCTTGAGCTGGAGAGACAATAACGTTCCCCCAGTTGATTTGACCTACCAATAAACCAGCAGTAAAAGCAACCGATGCAGCCAATGCCATTGCTTTGCGAGCAAAGTTCGGTCTAACCACATTATCGTCATCAAGCGCATTTGACGTTTGATTAAACAGAATTTTGTCGGCTAGATCTTCAGGCACATCCACATTCATGGCTTGCTTGATTTTAAGGTCGAGATCCAAAACGTCATCAACAAACTTACTGTTAGCGTCGTTCTCAGCTAAAGCTTGAAGAATCTCTTCATCCTTCTGTTTTGGATCCGACAAAATACGACGACGAAATTCTAAATCATCCATTTTTTTGTCCTCTCTGAGTATCTTGAGAATCCAACATCTCTTTTAATTGATTACGGGCGCGGAAAAGGCGCGTCATTACAGTGTTCTTGTTTAGATCAAGAATGCTGCCGATTTCTTCTCCACTGAAACCACCAACAACTTGAAGAAACAAAGGCTCACGGTATTCGACGTCAAGCTTCATTATCTGAGCTTGTAGCCATTCCTGCTGATGATGTGGGTCATCGCTAACTTTAGCATCATTGCCGTAGTCATCGATATCAACCAAATCAAATTGTTTACGCTCGAAGCGGCGCGCGTTTTCTCGTCTCAATATAGTAATAAGCCAAGATTTTGCTGCCTTTTCATCTTGAAGACTATCCAGTGACTTCCATGCGCGCAAACAGGTTTCTTGAACCAAATCTTCTGCAATCGCCTTGTCTTTGCATAACCAGTAAGCGTAGCGATACAAGTCTCTGTGATAGCCCCGAACAAGAGCTTCGTATTTTCTTTGTCTGTCCATATCAGAGTTGACCGGACTGTTGGAATTTTTCTTTCCAAACATTTTAAATATTGCCACAGGAGCCTCCATCTTGCTCTGTGAGGTCATATATACCGATTGTATTTATGAACGATCCGACTACATCGAGATGTAGTGTCGCAGCAGCACAATATACTTCTTCAATGATCAAGCACTTATTTGAAGTGATGATAAATTATTCTATATAGTTTTAATAAGCGTTTTCATGCAACTATTTTAGAGTGATCAAGACTCTTTCGTACTTTGATACGTTCAGAAACTATAAAATCACCATAAAATTGATCTATTTCAAAATCTGATGCAGTGAAGGGGCTATAGTACATCTTGTCATCTAGTTAGTCATTGACGACTAACATGTTGAGCAAGATGACACTTCCTTTTGAAGGCTGACTTTACTTTCTCCTAATCAGGAAACTGATTAATTTTACAATTGGCGTATGTTAATTGTTTTATAGATATTCCGACCACACAGTTTTGTGTGGTTTTTTTTTGCTTCAATTTTACCTTCCGCACACTTCTCTTCATTTTAACTCACTATAGTTAATCATTCTTAATCGCCTAAGAATCAACGAACTAGAGCAATAGATCTACTCGCTTCACGTTTATTTAAACGCATGTTTGATAAATTTAACAAACTGATTACAATGCATCAGGTCAGACCTCTTGTATTTAAGGAGAAACAATGGGCAAGCAGGAAGTGAAAACACGCCACGGTGAACGTGTTGCTATTGTCGCAGGGCTACGAACCCCCTTTGCTCGTCAAAGCACTGAGTTCAGCCAGGTGCCAGCGGTCGATTTAGGCAAAATGGTAGTGAGCGAAATGCTTGCTCGCACAGACATCGATCCGAAACTCATCGAACAAGTGGTATTTGGACAAGTAGTTCAAATGCCAGAAGCGCCAAACATTGCACGTGAAATTGTGCTTGGTACAGGAATGCACATCCACACTGACGCTTACAGTGTTACTCGCGCGTGTGCGACTAGCTTCCAAGCTGCAGTCAATGTTGCTGAGAGCATTATGGCGGGCAGCATTGATGTTGGTATCGCGGGTGGTGCGGACTCTTCATCGGTTCTACCAATTGGTGTTTCTAAGAAACTTGCCGCGAACTTGCTTGCGCTAAGTAAAACCAAAACGCTGGGTCAAAAGCTCAACATTCTCAAAAAACTCAGCTTTAAAGATTTAATGCCAGTACCGCCGGCTGTGGCTGAGTACTCGACTGGGCTTTCAATGGGGCAAACTGCCGAGCAAATGGCGAAGTCACACGGCATTACTCGTGCAGAGCAAGACGCTTTGGCGCACCGTTCTCACTCTCTAGCTTCGCAAGCTTGGAAAGACGGCAAAATCCAAGACGAAGTGATGACGGCTTTCCCAGAACCTTACAAAAAATGGATCTCTGAAGATAACAACATTCGTCATGATTCGACATTAGAAGGCTACGCAAAACTGCGTCCGGCTTTCGACCGTCAATACGGCAGCGTAACAGCGGCGAACAGTACACCATTAACCGATGGTGGTGCGGCGGTGATGCTAATGCGTGAAGGCAAAGCGAAAGAGCTTGGTATGGAAATACTTGGCTACATCCGCGGTTATGCGTTCTCAGCCATTGGTGTAGAAATGGACATGCTAATGGGACCAACATACGCGACAGCAAAAGTGTTGGAGAACACAGGTTTAGAGCTTTCAGACCTGACGCTTATTGATATGCATGAAGCCTTCGCTGCCCAAGCACTGGCAAACGTGAAGATGTTTGCTTCTGATAAATTTGCCCAAGAAAACCTAGATCGCTCGAAAGCGATAGGTGAAATCGATATGGATAAGTTCAACGTCCTTGGCGGTTCCATTGCCTACGGTCACCCATTTGCCGCAACTGGTGCACGTATGATGACGCAAACGCTGCGTGAGCTTAAACGTCGTGGCGGTGGTCTTGCGTTGAATACCGCATGTGCCGCAGGTGGTCTTGGTGCAGCAATGATTTTGGAGGTTGAGTAATGAGCGAGCAAAAAGCATTTAGTCTAAAGATTGATGAGCAGAACATTGCTTGGCTAGCCATCGATGTGCCAAATGAGAAAATGAACACGCTGCAAGCGGCGTTTGCAGATGAGATGAAAGAGATCTTCGCTCAACTAAAAGACACCAGCGGCGTGAAAGGGGTGATCATTCATTCCCTAAAACCAGATAACTTTGTTGCCGGTGCCGATGTTCGTATGCTTGAAGCGTGCACAACGGCGAGTGAAGCTGAAGCATTAGCTAAGCAGGGGCAAGAGTTATTCCAGCAACTGTCTGATCTGCCTTATCCAGTTGTTGCTGCGATTCACGGTCCATGTTTAGGCGGTGGTTTAGAGCTTGCGTTAGCGTGTGACTACCGTGTGTGTACCGATTCCGATAAAACGCGTCTTGGTTTGCCTGAAGTGCAACTTGGTTTGTTGCCTGGTTCTGGTGGTACTCAGCGCCTTCCTCGTCTGATTGGTCTGTTGCCTTCGTTAGACCTCATCCTTACAGGTAAACAACTGCGTGCCAAGAAAGCGAAAAAACTTGGCGTTGTTGATGCGTGTGTACCAGAGACGATTCTTCTTGATGTAGTTAAGCAGCTTATCGAAAAAGGGAAGAACAAAGGTAAGAAGAAGCAATCGACAAAAGAGAAGTTGATGTCGGGCAGTGGTTTAGGTCGTAAGTTTGTGTTTGAGCAAGCCGCGAAGAAAACCAATGAGAAGACCCGCGGTAACTATCCAGCAACGGTTGCGATTCTCGAAGTCATTCAGCACGGTCTTGAAAAAGGCTTTGCTCAAGGTCAAGAGCTTGAAGCGAAGCGCTTTGGCGAATTGGTGATGAGCTCGGAATCGAAAGCACTGCGCTCTATTTTCTTTGCTACCACTGAAATGAAGAAAGAAAACGGTGCGGAAGCCGAGCCAGCAGCTGTCAACAGAGTTGGCGTGTTGGGTGGTGGTCTAATGGGGGCAGGCATCAGCCATGTATCTGTTGCGAAGGCGAAAGTGCCAGTACGTATTAAAGACGTCAGCAATGATGGCGTGCTTAACGCGTTGAACTACAACTATAAGTTGTTCGAAAAGCAGCGTAAGCGCCGTATTATCTCGAAAGCGGACCTGCAATCGAAAATGCTGCAACTGTCTGGGGGCGTTGATTTCACAAGCTTCAATCATATTGATGTGGTTATTGAAGCGGTGTTTGAAGATCTTGACCTTAAACAGATGATGGTTGCGGATATTGAAGCGAATGCAAAACCAGAGACCATCTTTGCGACCAACACGTCTTCGTTACCAATTCACAAAATTGCAGAAAAAGCAGAGCGTCCAGAAAACATCGTCGGTCTGCATTACTTCAGTCCGGTAGAAAAAATGCCACTGGTGGAAGTGATTCCTCATGAAACTACGTCAGAAGAGACCATTTCTACGGTTGTTGCACTTGCGAAGAAGCAAGGTAAGACACCAATCGTCGTGAAAGATAAAGCTGGCTTCTATGTAAACCGTATTCTTGCGCCTTACATGAACGAAGCTGCGCACATCTTGCTGGCAAATGAGCCAATCGAACAACTTGATGGTGCGCTGCTTGATTTTGGTTTCCCAGTTGGTCCTATCACATTGTTGGATGAAGTCGGTGTTGATATCGGTGCTAAGATCATGCCGATCTTGGTTAACGAATTAGGCGAACGATTTAAAGGTCCAGACGTATTCGACACACTACTGAATGACGGTCGAAAAGGTCGTAAGAGTGGGAAAGGCTTCTACACCTACAAAGGTAAGAAGAAAGAAGTCGATAAGTCCGTGTACAAGCTATTGAACCTGACGCCAGAATCTAAACTGAGCGACAACGACATTGCATTGCGTTGTGTACTGCCGATGCTAAACGAAGCGGTTCGCTGCTTAGACGACGGTATTATCCGCTCTCCACGCGATGGTGATATCGGTGCGATCTTTGGTATTGGTTTCCCACCATTCCTAGGTGGTCCGTTCCGTTACATGGACCAATTCGGTTTGAAAGAACTGGTTGAGAAAATGAACGAGTTTGCATCGAAATACGGCGATCGTTACGCGCCGTGTGATGGCTTACTCACTCGCGCTGGTGAAGGTCGTAACTTCTACGATTAACGACTAGCGCCAAAAATAGAAAGGCTTGCGTGATGCAAGCCTTTTTTGTATCAGTGCTAATTACAATGATTTACCCGAGACCGAAGTCTTTCGGGCGCAGTTGAAACTCTTCTATCGAGCCAACCTCTAAGCCAAGATTGATTCGCGGCGCGTCTTCATGGGCGATGCCTTGTGAATGCATCACCAAACGATTAGCAGTACGAGGTTTAAGCTCATTGACCACAAAGCGAATCATATCGGTGCGGGTCAATTCTTTAAGCTCTTCCAACACTTTTTCACGCTGATTAAAGTCGGTGTCTTTGTTGCCAATTGCTACCCATAGGCGCTGCGCTCTTCCCCGCAATGTGGTGTCAGGCGTTGCAATCTGGTTCCACAATCCGCGCTTACTGCTGTGCCATTGGTATTCGTTGAGCTCTAACAACACCATGTAGAACGCATTTAAAAACTCATCGATTGAGGTAACCAGTTCGGCTGGTGCAGCATTCGGTGACTGTACATAAAGCACAATCCCCGGATGGCGGTTAAGTGGCATGTTCCCTGTACCAACCATGTAGCCTAACTGTTGTTTAGTTCGGATCTCGTGGAAGAAGGTTGCCGACATTAGGTGGTTTGCCAAGGAATAAAGTGCAATGTTACGAGGCGAGATGTCTTCGCATTGGTGATAAATCACTACAGCTGAGTCTTGCTGGTTACAGTTCACTTCGCGTTGGAAACTGCCGTTTTCACCCAGCATGACGAGTGGGCGAAGCGCTTCTTCGTAACGTTGTTCTTTTACACGAAGTGCGTCTTTCAATGTGTTTGCCATGTCATGAGCTTGCTGACGCTGCCAATCGCCATAAACAAACATTTCAACATGCAACTCGGCAAGAATCGATTCAACAAACACTGACAGCTCATCCACTTCAATCTCTTCCAATGCTTCAACCAATGTTGCGAATGGTGGATTGTTCGGTTGGAGTAAGCCTGTTAGTGCATTAAAAAGCTGTGAAATAGGACGATCTTGCGATGAATTTCGCCAATTACGTAACAGTTGCTGCTTAATGGTCTCGAAGCGGGCTGGGCTGAACTCACGTGCCGCAAAACGATGCAGAATCATTTCCAGCAGTTGTGGCAGCTTCTGGCTAAAACCCGATAGGGTAAGCGTGACGCCGCCTTGGTGAGCATACATGTTGTAACCCATACCTGCGATTTCAGCTTGATACGTCTCTTTTGCCAGAGAGTCGAGGAACATCTCAACACATAGTCGCGTTTTCACGATGTTTTTCGGTGATGCTACCGCGTGTGAACTATCGATGGCGACGTAAACGACGCCTTTTGGTACTCGGAATTCATCGTCTTGCAAGTGCCATAAACGGAAGCCTTCTACATCTTCCACCAACTCCGGCAATGAGCCACCGTTTTCAAACGGTTTTGGATCGAGTTCGTAGCAAATGTATGGGTTCTTTTCTGGGAGAATGAATTGCCAACTTGGGTCGATTTGTTGATAGAAACGGCGTTGTTCTTCGCTGAACGGCGTTACCGAGTAAGGCGTGAAGTACCACTCCGCGGTTTGGTTGTATTCCAAGCCTTTCGCTATCAAGGTGACGCGAACATTTTCAACCGAAAGATATTGAAGTAATGAGCGTTGGAGTGCTTCATCATAGCCTGCCATTTTGTAGTCACCATAAACCGTGTCTTCCGGTTGATAGTGCTGCATGTTGATCACCAAATGGCTGACCAAATCCATTGGACGCGATGGTTCTTGGAAGCGAAAAGCAGATTCCAACACCGCTTGTTTTTCCAAGTAGCGCCACTCATCCATACCATCTTGTTTGATCATGGAGATATATTGGAATACCGCTTGAACGATGTCATCGATATGATCCAAGCCGTTCGGCGTCAGGGTGCAACTTACGGTGAAATCGCGGTAGTTACTGCCGCTCGCACCGCCACCTGCAGAGAGGGAGGTAATCCAGCCTTTCTCTTTGAGTTGAAGCATTAAACTGCCTTCACCTTCATAACCCAACAGGTGAGCAAAGTAGGAAAGGGGCTTCACGCTATAGTGCGCGTCCATTCCCGGCATTGGGAACGTGAGAATCAGTTTACGGAACTCTTTGATTGGTTCGACTTGAACCAAGATGCCTGTGCTTTCTTCAGTGCCGATAGGCACATCGATCGACTTTCCGCGTAGTTGGTGGTTTGGAATGTCGGCAAACATGGTTTCTACCCACGTTTGCTGCTCATCAAGAGATTGCGGACCAAACAAAGTCAGCGTCATCAAGTCAGCAGAATACTGAGAGTGGTGAAATTCAACAATTTCGTCTCGAATTGATTTGTCTTCGCGATCGCCAAGTGTATCTAAGTTACCGACAGAAAATTTTGAAAACGGGTGCTCTGGGTTGATGACTTCTTTGTTGACTTGATACAGACGGCGAGAATCGTCATTCAGTTTGAGCTTGTATTCGGAATCGACCGCTTGGCGTTCTTTGTCTAACGCTTCTTCGTTAAACAGTGGTGCGGTAAAGAATTGGCTGAAGCGATCAAGCGCGGTTTCAAAAGCAGTTGGTGTGACATCGAAGAAGAAACAGGTGTGCTCGGTGCCTGTCCAAGCGTTGTTGGTGCCACCATGTTGACTAATATAACTTTGAAACTCGCCCACTTTAGGGTATTTTTCCGTACCCAAAAAAAGCATGTGTTCTAGATAGTGTGCCAGACCTTGACGATCCATCGGATCATCGAAGTGTCCAACGTTTACTGCTAGGGCTGCTGCCGACTGTTGAGCCGTGTCGGAATGAATCAGCAACACGCGCAGGGCATTACTCAATGTAATGTAGCGGTATTGATTTGAATCGTTTGGACTTAGGTGCACGATGCGTCTCCAGATTTCGCATTACAGTAATTATGATCCCCGAGTGGGGAGGCGCAAAGTTTGCGCTTCGACAAATACTGCTTGCCGCATTTTTGTTATTCGTAAGAGTACTGCATAAGCCCATCAGCAAATTGCTATGGGGTTCGAGCTATTTGAAGGAATGCACTGAGTTCATAACTTCATCGTAGAATGTGATGAACTGAGTATATTCTTTTTAATAGATTGTTAAGAAAGTCGCTATCTTTAGCAAGCGAATTGGTATAATGAACCGATAATTATATCAGTATTTTTGTTTCGACATTATTAAAGTTAGCCCGCTATCCGTATAAAGATAGCAGTCAACCTTTTGGTAGCGTTAGCTATCCCTAGGAAATAACATGAAAATATTTATCTTGCGTCACGGTGAAGCTGAGCATTTTGCGAACACCGACGCAGAAAGACAACTGACCCCAAGAGGCAGAACTGAATCGGAAGCAGTTGCCCGAGCATGTAAAGAGCAAGGTTTTGCTCAATTCGACAAAGTACTGGTGAGCCCGTACATTCGAGCGCAGCAAACTTGGCAAGAAATCAGCGCACACTTTTCGGCGAAAAGCATCGAAACGTGTGAAGACATCACGCCTTACGGTCAATCCGACCAAGTGTTTGATTTCGCTAATGCGTTGATTGAAGTTGAGAAGCTGGAGTCTCTGCTGTTTGTGTCGCACTTGCCGCTGGTGGGCTACCTTACCTCGGAATTTGTGAAAGACATGACGCCGCCAATGTTCCCGACATCTGGCTTGGTGTGCATTGAATTTGATCCGCAAACACAACGCGGTGAAGTGCTTTGGCATATCACGCCATAGAGCACCACCTCTCGGGATGATGGCTCGAGAAAAACAAAAAGGCAGGGTTAACCTGCCTTTGTCGTTCTTGCTCGTCCGAGAAGTACTTCTCGAAGTCGGTGAGTTATTTCTCAGGAATAGAAAGCAGCACCAGTAGGGCACCATCGCCGCCAAACTCTAGAGGCGCTTGGTGGAATGCCATTACGTCTGGATGCTGAGCTAACCAAAGCGGCGCTTTCTGCTTCAGAATGTGCTTACCGATGCCGTGTTGTACACACGCACAGTGGATTTCATTTTTCACGCAGTACGCGATCATCGCACCGAGTTCTCGCTTGGCTTCTTGTTGTGTCATGCCGTGCATGTCTAGGAAGACGTCAGGCACGTACACGCCACGACGAAGACGTTTCACTTCATAAGTCGAAACATCATCACGCGCGTAGCGAGTTGGTCCATCCGCATTTAAGAGCGGGACAAACTCATCGGAAAAGTAAAATTCAGAATCACTCGCTTCACGGTTTGAGCGTGTGATTTCTTTTTGCTTAGTATTTTTTTTTGGTTGCTGGATTATGGTATCCTGTCGCAACTTTTTTACGCCCTGTACTGCATCCTTAAACAAGGCGAAATCGTCATCGTGTTCGGTGTCTTTTTTGCTCATTAGGTAAACAATTTCATTTTTACAATTTATGGCAGTATTGTAGCGCTTTTCGGAGGCAATTTTGGATAAGATTTTTGTAGAAGAGGCGGTATCGGAGCTCCATACCCTTCAAGATATGATTCGTTGGACGGTAAGCCGCTTTAACGCCGCTAACCTGTTTTACGGTCATGGCACTGATAATGCGTGGGATGAAGCGGTTCAGCTTATCCTGCCAACATTATACTTGCCGATTGATGTGCCTCCGCACGTATTGAACTCTCGCCTTACGACAAGCGAGCGTCTGCGTATTGTTGAGCGTGTAGTAAAACGCATTAACGAGCGTACACCAACTGCATACCTAACCAACAAAGCATGGTTCTGTGGTCTTGAGTTCTTCGTTGATGAGCGTGTACTTGTGCCACGTTCTCCAATCGGTGAATTGATTCAAGCGGAATTCCAACCTTGGTTGGTGGAAGAGCCTACGCGCATCATGGACCTATGTACGGGTTCTGGTTGTATCGCGATTGCTTGTGCGCACGCTTTCCCTGAAGCAGAAGTTGACGCGATCGACATCTCTACAGACGCTCTACAAGTGGCTGAGCAAAACGTACAAGATCACGGCATGGAGCAGCAAGTGTTCCCAATCCGCTCTGACTTGTTCCGCGACCTTCCAAAAGAGAAGTACAACCTGATCGTGTCTAACCCACCTTACGTGGACGAAGAAGACATGAACAGTCTACCAGACGAGTTCACGCACGAGCCTGAACTAGGTCTTGCTGCAGGTACTGACGGTCTAAAACTGGTTCGTCGTATTCTTGCTAACGCACCAGACTACCTAACAGACGATGGTATTCTTGTGTGTGAAGTCGGTAACTCAATGGTTCACATGATGGAACAGTACCCACAAATTCCATTCACTTGGATTGAGTTCGAGAACGGTGGTCACGGCGTATTCATGCTAACGCGTGACCAGCTGGTTGAGTGTGCAGAAGAGTTCAAACTGTACAAAGACTAAGCCTGTCGAAATAAACCATTCAAATAAACAATGAAAACACCGAGCCCAGTGCTCGGTGTTTTTTTATCCGCTTCGCACTGAGCTTGGAAAATTTCGGCTGTTTTGTTTTTTCCGCCAAATCGGGCTTTACATCAAAACGTAATACCGCCACTATGATTCCACGAAGAATTGAAAAGCAGTTGCGCTCATGGAGAGCGTGGCGACAAGAACTTGAGGAAGTAATGGCAGGAAACAGTATCGGACAACATTTCCGAGTAACGACATTCGGAGAAAGTCACGGTATCGCACTAGGATGTATCGTAGACGGATGCCCTCCAGGTTTGGAAATCACTGAGGCAGATCTGCAAACGGATCTCGACCGTCGCCGTCCTGGCACATCACGTTACACTACCCAACGTCGTGAACCGGACGAAGTAAAAATTCTTTCTGGCGTTTTTGAAGGTAAAACCACAGGTACTTCAATTGGTCTGATGATCGAGAACACAGACCAACGTTCTAAAGACTACTCAGACATCAAAGACAAGTTCCGTCCAGGACACGCTGATTACACTTACCACCAAAAATACGGTATGCGCGACTATCGAGGTGGCGGTCGTTCGTCTGCTCGTGAAACGGCAATGCGTGTGGCGGCTGGTGCAATCGCTAAGAAATACCTAAAAGACGAGTTCGGTGTAGAAATCCGCGCTTACTTGTCGCAAATGGGTGGCGTTTCAATCGATAAAGTGGATTGGAATGAAATCGAAAACAACGCATTCTTCTGCCCAGATGCAGACAAAGTGGAAGCGTTTGATCAACTTATCCGTGATCTGAAAAAAGAAGGCGACTCTATCGGCGCTAAAATTCAGGTCGTGGCGACCAACGTGCCTGTTGGTCTTGGTGAGCCTGTATTTGATCGTTTGGATGCAGACATCGCGCACGCGTTAATGAGCATCAATGCGGTGAAAGGCGTGGAAATCGGTGACGGTTTTGATGTGGTAAACCAAAAAGGCAGCGAGCACCGTGATACGCTTTCACCAGAAGGCTTTGGTAGTAACCACGCGGGCGGCATTCTTGGCGGTATCTCTACTGGTCAAGAGATTGTTGCAAACATCGCGCTTAAGCCAACCTCAAGCATTACGGTGCCAGGTGAGACTATCACTAAAGAAGGTGAACCAACTCAGCTGATCACTAAAGGTCGTCATGACCCTTGTGTGGGGATCCGCGCTGTGCCTATCGCAGAAGCGATGCTGGCTATTGTCGTTATGGACCATTTGCTACGCCACCGTGGTCAAAACCATGGCGTACAAACCGAGACTCCAAAGATTTAAGTTTGAAGCTTAACTCGATAGAAACACAAAAGGCTGCTCAATGAGCAGCCTTTTTCATGTCTTTCAATAGGTTTCTATTTGAATCAGTGAATCGACCCTTCGGTTTCCAAGTGGAATGAAGGCAAGCGCCATTTAAAGCGTACTGCCGCCATACGCAACATGTAACCAGTAATCAGAGTCACAATCGTCGCGGTTACGTCCGGTACGTTGAACTCAAGTAACGCTAGGTACAAACCTGATGCGATAAGTGCTACAGAGGCGTAAAGCTCTTCATGCAGCACAAGCGGCGTTTGACGACAAATCAAATCACGTAGCAGACCACCAAATACGCCAGTTACAAGTGCTGACACCATACAAATGCCAGGGTGTAAGCCCATGCCAATCGCTACCTTGGTGCCGATGATGCTAAATACGATCAAGCCTAGCGCATCCAAACGAATGAACAGACCTTTCAGCTTGATTACCCACTTCGCCAAGCCAGTTGTCAGTACACCCGCAACGCATGTAATTGCTAAGAATTCAGGATTCTTTACCCAACCTAATGGGTAGTGACCTAGCAAAATGTCGCGTACTGTACCGCCGCCGATTGCCGTTGCACTGGCTACCAACATAACACCAAACCAATCCATTTTTCTTCGGCCGGCACTCAATGCACCAGTCATGGCTTCAGCCGTGATACCAATGATATACAACACACTTAGCAGCATAAGGGGACACTCAAATAAAAGGGCTCTGTTATGTCCTTGAGGTTAAGGAAAACAGCAGCAAAACTTACCAACAAGATCTAAGCCTTGGGGATAGGCTTAAATCCAAAAAGAATCTCGCTTTAAGTAGCGTTGAAGTCGCCATCATTAAGCGTAAAAATAAGGCGTGAGTGTAGTGGGAAATGTGATCTGTGACGAATGAGAAATTGTATGGAGAAAGCGACTTTCAGATTAACTCAGCTAATAACCAAACATGTTGTGTGGCTTTACCTGTGTAAGAAAAACAGCGACAATGCGCACCGCATATCAATTTGAATTACAGAATCGATGATGAATCACGAATATCAAGACCTTATCACCATCTTCAACGACACGTTTATTGAGTCTTTTAATACCAAATTAGAACTTGGTGGTGATGAGCCTATCTACTTACCGGCTGACGAAGCGCACCCACATCATCGGATTATTTTTGCTCGTGGCTTTTACGCGTCAGCACTACACGAGATTGCCCATTGGTGTGTAGCAGGACCAGAGCGCCGTTTGCTAGAAGATTTTGGTTACTGGTACGAGCCAGATGGTCGTACAGCAGAGGTTCAAGCTGAGTTCGAAAAAGTTGAAGTTCGCCCCCAAGCTTATGAGTGGATTCTCGCGAAAAGTGCTGACTTCCCTTTTAACGTTAGTTGTGACAATCTACACGGCGATTTTGAACCAGATCGTCTTGGTTTTATGCACAAAGTGCACAATGAAGTAATGGGTATTTTAGAAAACGGTCTTCCGCCGCGCGTACAAATGCTATCGGATGCGTTGCGTGCCTTTTACCAAACCAAGCCGCTGGAAACGTCTGACTTTATCGTTAAATAACCTCAGAGAAGCTCCATGATTATTGAATTTGAAGAAAAACTACTAGAACTGATTGATGCACGCATTGAAACCGCATCGGATGATGAATTGTTTGCTGGTGGTTATTTACGTGGTCACATTTCTCTGTCTGCGGCGGCGTGTGAAGAAGAAGGTATTAATGATGTGGCTGAGTTGAAATCTCGCATCGAAAACAGTCTTGAAGAAGCGCGTTCAGAATTAACACCAGCAGATCGCGTGATTGTTAACGACCTTTGGCAAGAGCTTCAAGCACAAGCTTAAGCCACCATCAGTTTTTATAAGCTTCGACAGGTTGCGCTAAACCTCTGGTTGAAGCAAAAAGAGTTGAATTAAACTCCTTCGAAATTTTCGAATCTCTCCTTAAAATTTTTGTGGTTGTAGCACACTCGTTCACCTCTTACTCTTGTTAGTACAAAACGTGAACAAAGGACTACAACCATGAAAATTATCGCATTCGGCGCTTCTACTAGCTCTACCTCTATCAATAAAACTCTCGCGACTTACGCTGCCAATCTTGTTGAAGGTGCAGACGTGCAAGTGTTAGATCTCAATAGCTACGATGTTCCTTTGTTCAGCGAAGACAAAGAGAAGGAAATTGGTCAGGCAGAGGGCGCAAAAGCGTTTCTTGCTGACATCGCAACAGCAGACGCTTTGGTGATTTCTTTTGCTGAGCATAATGGCTCTTACCCAGCAGCATATAAGAATTTATTCGATTGGGCGACACGCATCGAGCGTAACGTATTCCAAAATAAACCAGCGGTGTACTTAGCGACTTCACCAGGTCCTGGTGGTGCACAAACGGTACTCGCTGCGGCGACAGGCTCTGCACCTTACTTTGGGGCGGAAGTGAAAGCATCGCAATCTATTCCAAGCTTCTACGATAACTTTGATTTAGAAGCGGGCAAGTTCCGTAATGCGGAACTTGCAGATCAAGTGAAAGCAGCAGTGGCGACATTGAATTAAGGTCTCTCTTTTGTGTCATTAACCGAGAGATTCCCGACTACACTCCTTTGTCGTTATTGGGAATGACGAGGGAGTTTTCGTTTAGAAGGTCGCTGAATGAGGTGCTCCTGTTAGCTGTTAAAGTTAAAGACTTAAATTCGAACATTCCCTAGAAGGAAGAATGATTGAGTAGGGGATCTTTTTTGTGTAATGAATCGAGAGATCCCCAACTGCATTCGTTCGTCTTTAACAGGAATAGCAACAGACTTTTGCTTTCAGCGAAATACTAAAAGCAAATTACACCTCAGTAATTGCCTTCCCTTTACGTAGCTTTCTTACCCACATACGGCTAGGGTGCAGCTCAGTCAGGACATCAACAGGCAGTGGTAACGGATCGCCACAGATTTGTGATGCCAACACTTCTGCCATTAGAGGTGCTGAGCTCAAACCACGAGAGCCTAAACCTAGGAAACAGAATAGGTTAGGGAACTGGTGAATCGCGTCAACGTCTTGCTCTTGTTGATTTTGCAGATCCGCATATTGCGTTTTGATGGTTTCAAAGTCGCCTACGTTCCCTACAAACGGAAGGTGGTCACGGCTAACACAGCGAATACCTTGGCGTGACAAGTTACCAGAGGTATCCACCTCTTTCGTCCAAGTTTGGTTCGGCAGGCACTTCACCAATTTCTCAGCGTTGTCTTTTTGCGCATCCTCGTCAAACTCGTAATCGAGGTGGCTGCGGTCGTAGCTTGCACCGATGCACAAGTGCTGATTATTCGGGTTAACAGGTGTCATGTAACCGTCGTAACACAGTACCGTTTTCAGCTTGGACAAAGTTTCTGTCGCTGGTGCGTGGCTAACTTGACCTTTTACCTGACCCATTGGTAAATCAGCGGTTTGGCTTAGTGTTTGGAACTCACTGCCATTAGCAACCACTACAGTTGAATGTTCAAAGCTTTGACCGTTCGCTTTCAATATCCAAACCTTGCGCGATTCGTCCCAAGCGAGCGACTCGACTTGATGCTCGAACTTCGCTTCAAAAAGTTCTGTTTTATCCAATTGAGCTATCAAGCCTCGGGTGAGTTCAGCAGGGCATAACCAACCGCCAAGAGGATAGTGAACCGATGCCATATCAATCGGCAAGCCTATCTTCTCTGCGGTCTCTTCAGCAGATAGTTTATGAATTAACTCTGGTGTGAAATTGCCAGCAAGCATTTTCTCTAATTTATCTGCAGACTTGTCATCCCACATCAGCTGAGTAATGCCGCACCAATCGTGATCAAATTGGATATCTTGCGCTGCTTGGTCAACAAACTGACGGGCAAACAAAAAGCCCGGAGCGAATACACGAGAAACGCCTTTGTGTGGACCATTTAATAATGGGTACACTGCGCCTTGGCGGTTGCCTGATGCGCCTTCTGCAGGTTGAGCTTCTTTGCAGTAAAGCGTGATATTTTGACCGCGACGAATCAGCGTTTTAGCCAAAGCCGCGCTAGCGATACCGCCACCAATAATCGCGATGGAATTATGATTGGTCGAGGCCGTGCGGTTAAACCAAGGTAGGTGGTTTGAATGCGCTTCACGCTGCTCCATCGAACCTGCAATCATTTCACGTTTGGTGCCGAAGCCTTTGACTTTTTTCATTGCAAAGCCCGCTTCGTTTAAGCCGCGACGCACAAAGCCCGCTGCCGTAAAGGTTGCGACCGTACAATCCTGTTTCGCCAATTTTGCCATACCGTTGAATAGGTTTTGGTTCCACATTTCTGGGTTTTTGCTCGGTGCAAAACCATCTAAGAACCAAGCATCAATCAAGCCTTGCTCTTCATAAGGAACAAGCGGCATGCAGTCTTTGATATCGCCAAACCAAAGATCGAGTGTGATAGCGCCGTCTTCTAAAACAATGCGATGACACTCAGGCACTGCTGCTGGATAGTGCTGTTGCAGTTTTTCGGCAAACTCTGCCAATTCTGGCCATGATTGATGCGCTTTTTCTAAATCAGCTTTGCTTAGTGGGTACTTCTCAAAGCTAACAAAATGCAATTCTTTTAGGGTTGCCTCTGGATATTCGCGACGAAATTCGGTAAACCATTGCCACACGGCTAAGAAGTTCAACCCTGTGCCAAATCCGGTTTCACCAATAACAAAACGTCTTTGGTCAAATTCCTGCCATCTTTCTGGTAGATGATTTTGTTTGAGGAACACGTAACGCGTCTCTTCGAGACCGTTTACGTTGGAGAAATAAACATCATCAAATTGGTCAGAAACCGGTGTACCAGCTTCGTTCCAACCAAGTTCTGCGTTTTTAATCGAAGTCATAATGGTGCAAATATGTGATTTGGCGCGGTTAGAATTCGGCGATTGTACGAATTTCTGGGAAAGCTGACCACTTTTGTTGACTATCTTAGTTATTATCTAGCGGATTTTTGAATTATAGGAATGTCATAATGAAACGAGTCGTAATCACCGGTATGGGTATTGTTTCAAGTATCGGTAACAACGTCGAAGAAGTTCTAGCGTCTCTTAAAGCGGGCAAATCTGGCATCACTGCGTCTGAGCAGTTTAAAGAAAACGGTCTGCGTTCGCAGGTATGGGGTGATCTGAAAATCAACCCAGCAGAATTTATTGACCGTAAGCAGATGCGCTTTATGGGTGATGCGGCTGCTTATGCATACCTATCAATGCAGCAGGCAATTGAAGACGCTGGTCTATCTGAAGAACAAGTTTCAAACGATCGTACAGGTATCGTTGCTGGTTCTGGTGGTGCTTCTGCATTAAACCAAACAGTAGCAACTGACACGATGCGTGCAAAAGGCGTAAAACGCGTAGGTCCATACATGGTTCCACGTACTATGTCTTCAACAGTATCAGCGTGTCTTGCAACACCATTTAAGATTCGTGGCGTGAACTACTCAATGAGCTCAGCTTGTGCAACGTCTGCACACTGTATCGGTCACGCGATGGAGCTTATCCAACTTGGTAAACAAGACATCGTTTTTGCAGGTGGTGGTGAAGAGCTAGATTGGTCTCAAACTATGATGTTTGATGCGATGGGCGCACTATCAACTAAATACAACGAAACACCAGACAAAGCATCTCGTACTTACGATGCAGACCGTGACGGTTTCGTAATCTCTGGTGGCGGCGGCATGCTAGTTATCGAAGAACTAGAGCACGCTCTAGCTCGTGGCGCGAAAATCTACGGTGAGATCGTAGGTTACGGTGCGACTTCTGATGGCTACGACATGGTAGCACCATCAGGTGAAGGCGCCGTTCGTTGTATGAAGATGGCAATGCAAGATGTTGATGCTATCGACTACATCAATACCCACGGCACTTCTACTCCAGTAGGTGACGTGAAAGAGCTAGGCGCTATCCAAGAACTATTCGGTGATAACAGCCCAGCAATCTCTGCGACAAAAGCAATGACAGGTCACGCACTAGGTGCAGCTGGCGTTCACGAAGCGATTTACTCAACGCTAATGCTAGACAACAACTTCATTGCCCCAAGTGTGAACATCTCTAACTTGGATGAAGCAGCACAAGGTCTAGACATCGTAACGGAAGCTCGTGAAGCTGAGTTAACGACGGTTATGTCAAACAGCTTTGGTTTTGGTGGTACAAACGCGACATTGGTAATCAAAAAGTACCAAGCGTAAGCGACTCAAAGCTAACTGAATTTGTTGGTCGGAATGTCACTATGATTTTCTCAAATGGCGTCAACGGACCGACAAACCAGTTTCCAGAGCTTGATCAGTCAAACTGATCGAACAGACGCAGACTCTATCCCAAGGAGAGCGGGATAGGATCCTTTTGTTCTGGAACTTTGCCCGGCTAATTTAGCCGGGCTTTTTCTTTTCTGAAACCTGTTTAGGAAAGTCACTTGGGTATAGTTGTTGAGATTTTTCAAGAAAAGGGCACAATCGCTTTAGCTTCGCATCTTGCGAATAAACGAACTCATACAAATGGATGTTAAACGCTGGCGCTATGAAAATTATTGTTGATGAAAATATGCCGTACGCTGAAGAGCTATTCAGCCAACTCGGTGAAGTGATTCTAAAACCTGGTCGTACACTAACCGCCGATGATTTAGTCGATGTCGACGCGCTAATGATTCGCTCAGTTACCAAAGTAAACGCAGAACTGATCAGCAAAGCAAACAAGCTGAAGTTCGTTGGTACAGCAACCGCAGGTATGGATCATGTTGATCAAGCGCTATTGCAAGAGAAAGGTATTTTCTTCACCGCAGCACCTGGTTGTAACAAAGTTGGTGTTGCCGAGTACGCGTTCAGCGTCATGATGGTGCTAGCACAACAACAAGGCTTCTCAGTTTTCGATAAAACCGTTGGTATTATTGGCGCGGGTCAAGTCGGTAGCTACCTTGAAAAATGTTTGAAAGGCATGGGCATAAACGTGCTCATCAATGATCCATTTAAACAAGAAGAGGGTGATTCTCGCAGCTTCACTCCGCTAGCCGAGCTGATCGAACGTTCTGACATCATTACGCTGCATACGCCTATCACTAAAGATGGTCCACATCCAACGCATCACCTGATTGATGAGGCAGTGCTAGATGGTCTTCGTAGCGATCAAATTCTTATCAATGCCGCGCGCGGTCCGGTCGTTGACAACCAAGCGCTAAAGCAACGTTTACTGAAAAACGACGGCTTTACAGCGGCACTCGATGTGTTTGAGTTTGAACCAGAGGTTGATATGGAGCTTCTGCCTCTGCTAGCATTCGCAACCCCTCACGTTGCAGGCTATGGTCTGGAAGGGAAAGCTCGCGGTACAACAATGATTTTCAATAGCTACTGTGAGTTCTTAAATAACGAATTACGTGCGCATGCCAGCGATTTACTGCCAACCGCGCCTGTTCCTACTATGGTATTGGACAGAGCATGGGATGAAGCAACGCTGCACAACATCACGCAGTTAATCTATGATGTGCGTAAAGATGACGCTCTTTTCCGCCGCGAAATCAGTAAGCCAGGCTCTTTTGACCTGATGCGTAAAAACTACTGGGATCGCCGCGAGTACAGCGCTGTCACGCTAATGGGTAACGAAACATGCAATCTTGCACCATTAGCAGAACTAGGTTTTCAGGTTGAGGTAAGTCAATGAGCCAGCAATACAATGTTGCCGTATTAGGTGCGACCGGTGCGGTCGGTGAAACAATTTTGGAAGTGCTTCAAGAGCGCAAATTCCCGGTAGGTGAAATCTTCCTACTTGCGAGTGAGCGTAGTGAAGGCAAGACTTACCGCTTCAATGGTAAAACGGTACGTGTTCAAAACGTAGAAGAATTCGATTGGTCTCAAGCGCACATCGCACTGTTCTCTGCTGGTGGCGAACTGTCAGCAAAATGGGCACCAATTGCCGCTGATGAAGGTGTTATCGTTATCGATAACACGTCGAACTTCCGTTACGAATATGACATTCCTTTGGTTGTGCCAGAAGTAAACCCAGAAGCGATTGCAGAATTTCGTAACCGCAATATCATTGCAAACCCGAACTGTTCAACCATCCAAATGCTGGTGGCACTAAAACCAATTCATGATGCAGTGGGCATTGAACGTATTAACGTTTCAACTTACCAATCTGTATCGGGTGCAGGTAAAGCAGGTATTGATGAGCTAGCAGGTCAAACAGCGAAGCTGCTAAATGGTCTACCTGCTGACAAGAAGCAATTCTCTCAACAGATCGCGTTTAACTGTATTCCACAAATCGACCAGATGATGGAAAACGGCTACACCAAAGAAGAAATGAAAATGGTGTGGGAAACGCAAAAGATCTTTAACGACCCATCAATCACAGTAAACCCAACTTGTGTACGCGTACCTGTATTCTATGGTCACGCAGAAGCGGTTCATATTGAGACTCGCTCACCAATCGATGCACAAGAAGTGATTAACTTACTTGAGCAAACAGATGGTATTGAAGTATTCCACGGTGAAGACTTCCCAACACAAGTTCGTGATGCGGGCGGCAAAGACCATGTAATGGTTGGTCGTATTCGTAACGATATTAGCCATCACAGTGGCGTGAACCTATGGGTTGTTGCCGATAATGTTCGTAAAGGCGCAGCAACCAACGCAGTTCAAATTGCAGAAGTTCTGATTCGCGATTACTACTAAGTCGACCACGTTAAGAACCTTAAAGCCTCGCACTATGCGAGGCTTTTTTGTTCGAATAGCGTAAAATTGTGTGAGATTAGTACGAATATGGTGAGAGCCACACATTTTTTACCCTCAAAGCTATAGTTTTGAGGGCTATATCCGATATATTTAACCGATCACTATTTCAAATTGTTACTAGCACCAAACTGAGCCTTCTATGCGTCAAAATTATAAGCGTTTGTTAGCAGCCCTTGTGCTGATGAGCGCGACTCAGACATCGTCATTGGTTCAAGCCGAAGGTATTCGTCTTGTAGGACCCTCTGGTGAAGTGCAAGCGTCTCCGAGCTTTGCTGAGGAGATTGAACGAGCGTTGCCCGCTCCACCTAAAAATGACCAACCGTCGCGCTTCTTTGGCCCGACAGGTCAAAATGAGACTTTATGGTCGATCGCTTCTCAATTGCGACTTTCTCGAAATGTTTCCGTACAACAAACGCTGCTCGCCATCTATAGAATCAACCCTCAAGCGTTTGATAAACAGAATATCCACGAATTGATTCCTGGAAGTCGATTACGTGTCCCTTCTCTGGAGCAAGTGCAAAGCGCAACAACTGCGCAAGCTGTTGCCATTATGAAAGCGCATGAAGCTCGACTCACTCAGCCAAAAGCAACGCCTACTCAACCTGTAAAACCGAAAGTTGAGCCGCCAAAACCAGTGGTTGAAACCGCAAAGCCAGATCCAAAACCAGAGGCTGCGAAACCAGAAGCTCCGAAACCAGAGCTGGTAAAAGTGGTAAAACCTGAGACGCCAGTGCCTGCAGTGACCACCTCACCAGAAGGCGAGAAGCAAGTCAGTGCGCTGAAAGACAAGCTGCAAGGCTCGCAAAGTGAATTGGAGTCTTTGGAAGAGAAGAATCATCGCCTGCGTTTGATGCTTTCTGAAGTACAAAGCGAAGTTGAAACGCTGAAAACATCGTTGAATGACGAAGAGCGTATTCGCTCAGAAGTTGAAAAATTGTTAGCTGAAGAGCGTCAGCGTGTTGCCGAGCAACAGCGTATGCAGCCAAGTACGATGGATAAAATTCTATCGAATGGCTGGCTTGTTGGTCTTGCTGCGTTGATTCCGGGTGCGTTAATCGCCTTGTTAGTCGTGATGATGCTTGGTCGTCGCTCGAAAGCGAAAGAGGAAGAAGCGGCTGCGCAAGAGCAGCAAAGTACAGATCCTCTTGCTGCGCCAATTGGTTTAGCAGCTGCAGATGAATTAGACGAAGAGCTGAGCCTTGATGACGACTTGTTCGGAGATGATGACGAAGCTGAAAACCTATTCGAACAAGAAGAACAGCAAACTGAAGAAGAGGATGTCTTCGGGAACCTTGATGATGACGAGCTTGACTTCAATCTTGAAGGTGATGATGGCGAGGACCCATTTGCTGGCATCGGTGACGATGGCGATTTAGACGTTGGCTTTGATGAATTTGATTCCTCTAGCAATGGCATCAAGGTTAATGGCGAAGAAAAAGCCCTGGGTCTTGAAGAAATGGAGCGCGCCTTGGATGAGGTGGCACCTGAACTTGAAGTGCTAGATGACGATGATGCTGGCTTCGATCTTTCTGACGAAGATGGTTCTGATGCGATGTCTGATGATGCTTTTGCTGAATTACTCGCAGCTGATGAACCGGCAGAAGAGCTGCAAACAGATGGCGTAGACCAAGCAATGTTGGACGACTTGTTTGCTGACCTAGATGGTGATGATCTCAATCTGGACGTTGAAGAAGATAAGCCAGCTGTAACTGAGAACGCATTTTCAGCTGGTGAAGCAACGGACGATGACATCGATAAACTGCTAGCACAATACGAGCAACCAACATCAAGCGAATCAGATGATGATGTATTTGATGAACTTGAGGCGCTTTCCGGTCTAACAGAAAACGACTCAAGTGAAGATGACGCATCGGCGCTTCTTGATGAGTTGATCGGCGAAGATGATGGTGAGTCCCTTAACGAGCTTGACCCTCTTGAAGAGCTAGAGGATATCGCAGGCTTGAGCGAAGAGCCTGCGATCGACGAAGACAGTACCGATTTACTCGACGAATTGATTGGCTTTGATGATGAGGACTCATCCGACGATGACTTTGATCCGCTTGATGAGCTAGAAAAGCTATCAGGTTTCGAGAATGACGATGCTCTGGCAGACATTGATGAAAATAGCGTTGATTTGTTGGACGAGCTGTTAGATGACGATAACGAAGAATCGCACAGCGAACCGAACAGTGAAATTGACCCATTTGATGATCTAATTCGTGAAGATGACGAACCAGAGAACATTCAAGATGATGAAGACCTGCTTGCCTCGCTTGGTTTTGATGATTTAGAGCCTGTAGAAGAAGCGTTAACTTCGACTCCTCAACCTACTGCTGGCGTCGAATCAACATTAGATTTAGAAGATGAAAAAGCGGCACTTGGATTAGATTCCGGTTTGGATATAGATGCGCTGCTTAGTGACAACCAACCAGAGGCTGAAAGTCAGCCTCAGACTGAGCCTCTCAGCACAGAAGCTGAAGCCGAGCAGTCTGAATCCGATGTTAATTTCAACAGCAATGATTTCTTTGGTGACCTAGAAGATGCTTCACCAAAGCATGACCCGTTAATGACGGAGCTGGATGATCTCTTCGATACCGACAGCGAAGCTCTAAAACCTGCAGAGCAAGAAGGTGCGGACTTTGCTGCAGAGCTTGACGCATTGATTGGCGGTGAAACGGAATTCGCGGATGAGGCGGAGCTTGAATCCGAGCCAGAAACATCAGTTGAAGAACCAGCGGTGGAAGAAGAATCTGTTGAGCAGCTTGATACAGCGGAGCTTCCATCAGACGACGTGCCACAAGTGAACCAAGCTGAAAGTGAATCTATTGCAACTTCTGATATTGAAGAAGAGCCTGCTTTCACTCCGACGCCGAACACAGTTGAAAATGAATTTGGTATTCCTCAAGAGGAAGATTGGCTAGTTGATGATATTGAGCCAGAGGGCAAAACAGAGCAAGAGCCAGTTGCAGCTAACTCAACTGCATCTAATATCGATGAAGAAGAGTTCAACCTAGACGATTTAGAACTTCCTGAATTCAGCGAAGAAGATGCGCTAGCGTCAATGGCAGAAGAGCCAGCGTTAGCGGAATCGGAAATGGCTGAACCTGAAGCGCCAGTTGCGGACGCAGAAGAAGAGTTCAACCTCGACGACTTAGAGCTTCCTGAATTCAGCGAAGAAGATGCGCTAGCGTCAATGGCAGAGGAGCCAGCGCTAACAGAATCGGAAACAGCCGATGTTGAAGCGCCAGTTGCGGACGCGGAAGAAGAGTTCAACTTTGATGAATTAGAGCTTCCTGAGTTCAGCGAAGAAGATGCGCTAGCATCAATGGCAGAAGAGCCTGCGCTAACAGAATCGGAAATGGCTGAGCCTGAAGCACCAGTTGCGGACGCAGAAGAAGAGTTCAACCTCGACGACTTAGAACTTCCTGAATTCAGCGAAGAAGATGCGCTAGCGTCAATGGCAGAAGAGCCAGCGCTAACAGAATCGGAAACAGCCGATCTTGAAGCGCCAGTTGCGGACGCAGAAGAAGAGTTCAACTTTGATGAATTAGAGCTTCCTGAGTTCAGCGAAGAAGATGCGCTAGCGTCAATGGCAGAAGAGCCAGCGCTAACAGAATCGGAAACAGCCGATGTTGAAGCACCAGTTGCGGAAGCAGAAGAAGAGTTCAACTTTGATGAATTAGAGCTTCCTGAGTTCAGTGAAGAAGATGCGTTAGCGTCAATGGCAGAGGAGCCAGCGCTAACAGAATCGGAAACAACCGATCTTGAAGCGCCAGTTGCGGAAGCAGAAGAAGAGTTTAACTTCGACGACTTAGAGCTTCCTGAATTCAGCGAAGAAGATGCGCTAGCGTCAATGGCAGAAGAGCCAGCGCTAACAGAATCGGAAATGGCTGAGCCTGAAGCACCAGTTGCGGACGCAGAAGAAGAGTTCAACTTTGATGAATTAGAGCTTCCTGAATTCAGCGAAGAAGATGCGTTAGCGTCAATGGCAGAGGAGCCAGCGCTAACAGAATCGGAAACAGCCGATCTTGAAGCGTCAGTTGCGGAAGCAGAAGAAGAGTTCAACTTCGACGACTTAGAGCTTCCTGAATTCAGCGAAGAAGATGCGCTAGCGTCAATGGCAGAGGAGCCAGCGCTAACAGAATCGGAAACAGCCGATCTTGAAGCGCCAGTTGCGGAAGCAGAAGAAGAGTTCAACTTCGACGACTTAGAGCTTCCTGAATTCAGCGAAGAAGATGCGCTAGCATCAATGGCAGAAGAACCATCAACTGCTGAATCTGACACTATTAGTCCAGAAGCATCGAATGAGCGCTTAGAAACGCCTCAGCCAGTGTTGCAAGCTGATAATGACCACGATGCTTTGTTCGAAGTCTTTGCGCAACCAGAAGCTTTCAGTGCCGATGTGGAGCCAGAAGCGAACAATGCCTTTGAGTCAGAGTTAAATGACTTCGAAGAATCAGCGATGGCGAACCTGTTATCGGAAAATGCTGAATCTGAGGTCTTTGATGGCAAGCTAGATAGTGACACGATTGCAAGCGCTGGTATGGACTTCGAGACTATGCTGGATGTTGGTGATGACTGGGACGGCTTTAAACTGTCGCCAGAAAGTACTTCATCAGCAACAGAGGTACCAGAAGATCAGCGTGAAGTATGGAGTTCGTCTGACGCGTTAGCACAGCCAGAAATCGCGCAAGAAAACTGGGGTGAGCAAGAAGACTTAACGGACTTTGATCCTAAGAAGAATCAATTCATGACGATTGATGAATTGATGGCGCAAGTGGATAAAGACGGTGGCGAGTTTGAAGAGCAAGATCTCAAACTCGATGTGGGTCTGAACGAATTTCCTGACGTGATTGGTGATATTGGCGATGTCGATGTAGATACCAATGCAGAAGCTGCAGGTAAGCTGGATCTCGCAAAAATCTACCTTGAGATGAACGATCCTCAAGGCGCGATTAAGTTGCTAGAAGAAGCGATTGTCTACGGAGAAGATGATATTCGCCGAGAGGCTAAAAACCTCATCGATACGATTAACGGTAGGTAACAAAAAGGGCAGCAAACGCTGCCCTTTTTGTATCTGGAAGGACTTACGTATATACTTCCCGCCCCATTTTAGAGTTCGAAGGTTAAAATGAGAATCGCATTAGGTATCGAATACAACGGTACAAACTACTTTGGCTGGCAACGTCAAAGAGAAGTGAAAAGCGTCCAAGAAGAGCTAGAAAAAGCATTGTCTGTGGTAGCTAATCACCCTGTTGAAGTTCAGTGTGCAGGTCGTACAGACGCTGGTGTGCATGGCACTGGTCAGGTTGTTCACTTTGACACCAACGTGAGTCGTAAAATGGTGGCTTGGACTATGGGTGCAAATGCAAACATGCCAAGTGATATCGCTGTCCGCTGGGCAGTGGAAGTGAACGATGACTTTCATGCTCGATTCTCTGCAACTGCGCGTCGTTATCGCTACATCATCTTCAATCATGCACTGCGTCCAGGTATTTTGAATTCTGGGGTGAGCCACTACCATGGTGAACTCGACGAGAAGAAAATGCATGAAGCAGGGCAGTATCTATTGGGTGAGAACGACTTTAGCTCATTCCGTGCTGCGCATTGCCAATCATTGAGCCCATTCCGTAACTTGATGCACCTTAACGTAACTCGTCATGGTGACTACATCGTGATTGATATCAAAGCCAATGCATTTGTTCATCATATGGTGCGAAACATCACCGGTAGCTTGATCAAAGTGGGTCGTGGTGAAGAAAAACCAGAATGGATAAAATGGCTACTAGAAGCGAAAGACCGCAAATTAGCAGGCGCGACCGCCAAAGCTGAAGGCTTATATTTGGTGGATGTGGACTACCCAGAAGAGTTTGGATTGCCACGAGTGCCGATCGGTCCGTTGTTTTTGCCAGATAATTTGAACTAAATTTGCGATTTTGTTTCAAAATATCGGTACTTTAGGCTGGATACGTGCTGAAACTGTGCGTTATTAATGATATCAAAAATAGGTACAACCAGTTTTTTATCTACAGTCGCGGCAAGATATGTTTTAATCCATCCGCAATATTCCCGAATTTATATCTTTCGCAATGAAGCGGAAGAGTTGAGAGAAAAGGTCTTCCATGAGTTGGCTTGAAAAGATTTTAGAGAAAAGCAACCTAGTAAGTTCACGTAAAGCTTCTATTCCTGAAGGCGTGTGGACCAAATGTACTTCTTGTGAGCAGGTTTTATACCACGCTGAGCTTGAGCGTAACCTAGAAGTTTGTCCTAAGTGTAACCATCACATGCGTATGAAAGCGCGCCGTCGTCTAGAAACATTCCTAGATGAAGGTAACCGTGTGGAACTTGGTACTGAGCTTGAGCCGCAAGATAAACTGAAGTTTAAAGATTCTAAACGCTACAAAGAGCGTATCTCTGCTGCACAAAAGAGCAGTGGTGAGAAAGATGCACTGATCGTAATGCAAGGTGAATTGTTGGGCATGCCACTAGTGGCGTGTGCTTTTGAGTTCTCTTTCATGGGCGGTTCAATGGGTTCTGTTGTTGGTGCGCGCTTTGTAAAAGCAGTAGAAGCAGCAATTGAAAACAACTGTGCACTTGTTTGTTTCTCAGCAAGTGGTGGTGCGCGTATGCAGGAGGCGTTGATGTCTCTAATGCAAATGGCGAAAACCAGTGCGGCACTTGAGCGTCTTTCTGAGAAAGGCTTGCCATTCATCTCTGTACTGACTGACCCAACAATGGGCGGTGTATCAGCAAGTTTGGCAATGCTAGGTGACATCAATATTGGTGAACCTAAAGCACTTATCGGCTTTGCTGGTCGCCGTGTAATTGAACAGACAGTACGTGAAGATCTTCCTGAAGGCTTCCAACGTAGCGAGTTCCTTCTTGAGCATGGTGCGATCGATATGATCGTTGACCGTCGTGAAATGCGTCAGCGTGTGGGTGGTCTAGTAGCTAAGCTAACTAACCACAAGTCTCCTATGGTGGTTTCGGTTAACGAATCTCCAAATGAAGAGCCATATTCTGTACCAGAAGCGGACGAAAAAGGGTAAAGTATCAACTAACATAAAAACCAAAGAAATTAATGGTTAAAGTTAGATGACCCAAAACTCTATTCCTCAAGCCACATCTCCTCTAACGATGTGGCTTGATTATTTAACAAATCTCCACACTTCAGCGATTGACCTTGGCTTAGACCGCGTTCAAGCGGTAGCGCAAAAGGCTAACCTTACCAAACCAGCTCCTACTGTGATTACTGTTGCCGGCACCAATGGCAAGGGCTCAACATGTGCGTTGATGGAAGCCATTCTATTAGATGCCGGTTACTCTGTCGGTGTTTACAGTTCACCACACCTGATTCGCTACAATGAGCGAGTACGTATCAATGGCGTCGATGCAGAAGATAGCAAACACTGTGAGGCGTTCGATTACATCGAAAAACAGCGTGGCGAGATAAGCCTAAGTTTGTTTGAATTTGGTACGTTAGCGGCGCTTCGTATTTTCCAAGTTGAGAAAGTGGATGTGGTCCTGTTAGAAGTTGGTCTAGGTGGACGCTTAGACGCGACTAATGTGGTTGACCATGACGTGTCTGTGATCACTAGCTTGGCTATCGACCATGTTGATTGGCTGGGCGATGACATCAATGTGATTGGCTTCGAGAAAGCCGGTATTTACCGTGCGGGCAAGCCTGCAATTTGTGGTCAGCCAACACCGCCAGCGACGGTTGCTGCCCATGCTGATGATATTCAAGCTGAGTTTTTCCAAGTCGGTATTCAATTTGATTACCAGGTAACTGAGAAAGGTTGGAAGTGGAGCAGTGGCGCATTTGATTTAGAAGAGCTGCCATTGCCATCTCTACCGTTACCGAATGCAGCAACAGCGTTAATGGCTCTCGGCGCGTCAGAATTGCAAATCACTGACATTAATATCGTTAATGGCTTGAATAATGCTCGCTTGGCTGGCCGAATGCAGGTTTTGCAAACGGGTCCGGAAATCGTCCTTGATGTTGCACACAACCCTCATTCAGCTGAATACTTGGTTGAGAAGGTGAAACGTCAATACGCGGATAAGAACATCCACGTTGTGGTTGCTATGCTGCACGATAAAGACATCAAAGCAACAATCGAAGCATTAACTCCAATTGCAACGCAATGGTATCCAGCATCGCTGACAGGTCCACGAGCAGCGACAGCAGATGAACTGTGCCAATACTTACCTCAAGGTCAAGTTGAGTTCCAAGCTCCAGTAGAGGCGTTTGAGAGCGCGAAGACTCACGCAGCTCACGACGATGTCATTTTGGTGGTTGGTTCCTTCCATACTGTGGGCGAGGTGTTGGAGCATTGGCAATCAAATAATGAGTAATCAAAGGTAATTTGATGGCAAGTAAATTCCAAAGTCGTTTAGTCGGCACCATCATTCTAGTAGCGGTGGGGGTCATTGTGCTCCCTGACGTCCTAGATGGTAAGAAACTGCACTACAAAGAAGAGTTTGCCAGCATTCCTATCAAACCAGAACTTGATAGCGATGTGGAAAACTTTGAAATCTTGGAACCTGAAGAAGACAACGTTTCGTTACCAGAATCTCCGGTAACTGCGACGGTGGATGAATCTGAAGTGTCTCCAGCTGACGTTTCTGTACCAAAAACAGAGCCTGCCACTCAACCTGAACACGCGAACAAGCAGCCTGAAAAGGTAGAGGTCGCTGTTCGTCCGGTTGAAGAAAAAAATCAATATGAGGATTCGGCTTGGATCATTCAATTGATGGCACTGAAAAATCATGAGAATGCAGTTGCATTAGTAGAGGATTTACAGAAGCGCGGGTATCAAGCTCATGTAAAAAAAGAGAATACCTTTACTCGAGTAATTGTTGGTCCTGATGTATCAAAAAGTAAACTTGAACGACAGGTCAAGGAATTACAAAAAATTACAGGCTCAAAAGGTCAATTGCTTAAATTTAAGCCATTAAATCCATAAGAAAACGTTTGCGTCAGCATTTTTTCTGTTAAAATGCGCGCCAACTTAAGATGAAGAAAACATGAATTGGTTAGATTTTGTCATTTTAGGTGTGATCGGATTTTCAGCTCTGATCAGTTTAGTTCGCGGTTTTGCTAAAGAAGCTTTGTCTTTGGTGATTTGGTTCGGAGCATTTTTTATCTCCAGTAACTACTACGCCAAATTGGCGGTGTACTTCACCAACATCGAAGATGAAATGTTTCGAAACGGAGCCGCAATTGCGGCGTTATTCGTCGCAACCCTAGTGGTTGGTGCAGTGGTGAATTACGTCATTGGTCAACTGGTACAAAAAACAGGGCTATCAGGAACCGATCGAATTCTCGGTGTGGTGTTTGGTGGTTTACGCGGAGTACTGATTGTTTCTGCGGTGCTGTTTTTTATGGATGCGTTTACTGCATTCCCAAGCTCGGATTGGTGGAAAGAGTCACAGTTGGTCCCTGAGTTCAGCCGTATCATCGCCCCATTCTTCGAGCATTTAAAAGCAACATCAAGTTTTCTGTCTGGCACTATCTAGTAGTGCCAGCTACTGTCGCAAATCGAGGATTAGGACATGTGTGGTATTGTTGGAATCGTGGGCACAACGCCTGTAAACCAGTCTATTTATGACGCGTTAACGGTGTTACAGCATCGTGGCCAAGATGCCGCTGGTATTTGTACCATAGAAAGCAATCGTTTTCGTCTGCGCAAGGCGAACGGTTTAGTGAAGGATGTGTTCGAAGCAAGACACATGCAACGCTTGCAAGGTGAGGTGGGTATTGGTCATGTTCGTTACCCTACTGCAGGTAGCTCAAGCGCCTCAGAAGCTCAACCTTTCTACGTAAACTCTCCTTTCGGTATTACACTTGCCCACAACGGTAACCTGACAAACGCTCATGAAGTTCGTCAGAAACTGTTTGAAAAAGACCGCCGCCATATCAACACCACTTCAGACTCAGAAGTGCTTCTTAATGTACTGGCTCATGAAATCGACACCGTTAAAGGTAACGTAACTTCTGAAGACGTGTTCCGCGCGGTGACTAATGTGCATCGCACTATTCGCGGTGCATACGCAGTAACAGCGATGATCATTGGTCACGGTATGATTGCATTTCGTGACCCTCACGGCATTCGTCCTCTTTGTCTTGGCAAGCGAGAAGTAAACGGCAGAACCGAGTATATGGTGGCGTCAGAATCTGTCGCATTGGATGCTGTTGGCTTCGATTTTGTTCGCGACGTTGCGCCTGGTGAGGCAATTTACGCGACATTCGATGGTGAGCTATACACTAAGCAGTGTGCTGACAACCCTAAGCTGAACCCATGTATTTTTGAGTTCGTTTACTTTGCTCGTCCAGATTCATTCATCGATAAGATTTCAGTGTACAGTGCTCGTGTTGAAATGGGTAAGAAGCTCGGTGAGCGTATCAGCGAAGACTACGCAGATTTAGACATCGACGTGGTTATTCCTATTCCAGAAACATCTTGCGATATCGCACTGCAAATTGCTCAAGCGATTGATAAGCCATACCGCCAAGGTTTTGTGAAAAACCGTTACGTAGGTCGTACCTTTATCATGCCGGGACAACAGCAACGTAAGAAGTCGGTACGTCGCAAGCTCAATGCGATCCGCTCTGAGTTCAAGGGCAAAAATGTTCTGCTAGTCGATGACTCTATCGTACGTGGTACGACTTCAGAGCAGATCATTGAGATGGCTCGTGATTCCGGTGCGAACAAAGTGTTTATGGTTTCTGCCGCGCCAGAAGTTCGTTTCCCGAATGTTTACGGTATCGACATGCCAAGTGCGACAGAACTGATTGCTCATGGACGCGATAACGAGACCATCTGCAAGCAAATCGGTGCGGATGCTCTGATTTATCAACGTCTCGATGATTTAGTCGAGGCAGTTGGTCTTGGTAACCAAGACATCACTACGTTTGATACATCCGTATTTAACGGTGAGTACGTGACGGGTGATATTGACCAGCAATATCTGGATTTCCTTGATGGTCTGCGCAACGATGATGCGAAAACACAGCGCGAAATCCAGCAAGACCTAGCAAACTTAGAGTTGCACAACGAAGGCGCTTAAATCGCACTTCTCAAGAGATAAAAAAACCAGAGCTTCGGCTCTGGTTTTTGTTTTCTATCGGCTTATGTTTTTAGCTTAGTGAATGTTGTAAGCAATTACGAAGTCGATGAATAAGCGTACCTTTTCAGGTAAGTGGTCTTTGTGGTTGTAGAGCATGTAGATGTCACGCGGGTTTGCGCTCCAATCTGGTAGTACGCGCACAAGATCGCCGCTTTCGATGTACTCTTTGATCATCACGTCAGGCATCAAAGTAATACCTAAACCTTCTGAACAAGAGCTACGAACCACGTTAAGTGCGTTTGCTTGAAAACGACCGCGCTCTACGTTCACCACAGACTCTCCTTTGCTGTTAATCAGTGTCCACTTGATAAGCGGTGAGCCTTTTAGCAAAGAGTGGTTAGAAAGCTCCTCAGCGTGATTTGGAGCTGGGTTCGCCGTTAAGTAGTCAGGGCTTGCAACCAAAATATCTTTTACTTCACCAATTTTGCGTGCAATCAGACTTGAATCACGTTGCGGACCGACACGGAAGATCACGTCCCATTCGGTCGGATCAAGTTGATCCGCATTGCTTTCCGTCGTCAACTCAATGTTGATATCTGGGTACTGCTTCATGAACGAATTGAACATTGGCATCATCATGCGCTTCGTCAGATTGTACGGCGCAGAAATTTTGATTTTGCCCGATGCACCGCGGCAGTCATCCGTAATTTCCTCAGCTGTCGAGGTTAGGCGTTGCAGCAGAGGTGAGCATTCATGGTAAAAGCGTTCTCCAGCTTCAGTGAGAGAAAGCTTACGCGCATGACGGTTCAGCAATCGAAGATTGACAGAGTCTTCTAGCGCTTGAATGCGTCGGGTGATGGTTGCCACCGGAATCATGGTTTTTCGCGAAGTTGCGGTATAGCTCCCATTTTCGACAACCAATCGAAACAGGTTTAGATCATCTAATTTCATATTTCCAGACACATTAAATTACCGTTTATGGCTAATTTATAATTAACTTTGTGATCAAAGTTTGCTTTAAGTCAACATGTTGCACCATTTGAACACAGCAGGACGCTCTTAGTAAATACTGATAAACCATGGAATATTTGTATAAACGTCAATTTAAGGCTACGGTTTATAACAAGGTGAAAGGGCCTGACGTCTTGCTGCACAACGTTTTGTAAGATGTGAATACAACAAAAATAATAACGTATAAATTTGTTTTTTGACTGAGCTTTGTGAGGTGCAAAGGTATGTTTAAGACTCACGGTCAAACGGCAATGGTCTCGGCGCAGGAAGTGGTCAATCACAAGCTCATCATGTTGGTGGACGATGACCCCATATTTCGTAGAGTAACTAGTGCCTATTTAGAAAGTCAGGGTTACAAGGTAGTAGAAGCTGAAAACGGTTTAGAAGCACTGCAGCAATTGCGTGAGTGCGAGCCTGACCTTGTCTTATGCGACTTATCCATGCCCGTTTTAGACGGAATCGAGTTTGTGGAGGAAGTAAGCCTAGAATATCCATCGATGCCATTGATCGTGGTGTCAGGTACAGACGAAATGTCTGACGTGGCAAAAGCGCTTCGATTTGGTATCAAAGACTTCCTACCAAAACCTATTGGAAATTATCACCATCTCTCTCAAGCGATTGACAATACGCTGGAAGATTCGGACTGCCACTTTGCTGAACAACGAGATTTTTCGAGCCAGTGGTTCCGAGTTGATGATGGTGGAGAGATGCCAGATGACCAAGAGCTTCATTGGCATCTTGAGTATCTACAGCAAAACCCGAATGCAGCGCGTGATTTGTTGCACGCTCTATTGCCTGAGAAAGACACCTCTCAGGGAGATTGGAAGTGCTCGTACCGATTACTGCAATCGACAGACGTGATGCCATTGGTGTTTGACTACCGATGGTTAATGAACGGGCAATTTGCTTTCTACCTTGTGGATTCGGCTTCACTGCAGCAAGACGGCGTAGCAACCACATTACTGGTGAGAGCTCTGTTTGATGATTATCTACGCAACTTAAAAAGCTTTAGTGCCGATCTTAAAGACATGGTTGAGATCATTGAAAAGGGCATACAATGTTCAGAGTGTGCAGGTGCAGTAAATGCAGTGTTCGGCGTGGCTGATTTAGCATCATCGTCAGTCTCTATATTGCCGGCAGGTCTGGACAGCCAGTGGTCTGATGGACATGTTAATCAACACATCGCGGCCGGCAATCGTCTTGGTGATGGTAGTATGAAGAATTTTATTACCCGCGAACTTCCAATTACCACAGGTGGACAGCTTTCAATTGGCTGCTTAGGGACCTCAAGCTTTAGCCTAAACATTGTACGATTGAATCGTTTAATGTAATGAATTTAGAAATTCACGAGCAGCACTCATGTGCTGCTTTTTTTATTGTTTAAAATCCTATATCTTATTAATAATCATTCTCACAATAGCCTTACTTTTTGTTGGTGTTTAGCGTTTGCTGTTTAAGGTATAGTCAGCGCTTAAAACAATAATGACCCATTTGCGTAACGATAATTTAACGATATGTAATTGGGAGAAAGCTAAGTCAACAAGTGAGAAGAAGCATCATGGCAGACAAAGATTTTAAAGAGCCTTATAATATTTTTTACTTTTTAGGTTTCATTGCAGTTCTTTTGATCCCAACTTTACCTGCAACGCTAACCTGGATTCGCGTACTGAACGGTTACGCAGGTTTTTAATTAAACGATTGTTTTTTGGAGTCCACCATTCGTATTAAGCGTTACTTTTTCAATATTGCTGGTGGACTCTGCATGATACTTGGCATTGCTGGTATCGTCCTTCCATTACTTCCAACCACACCTTTTATTCTATTAGCCAGCGCCTGTTTTATGCGTGGTAGTCCTGCTTTTCATCGTTGGCTGCATGAGCATAAAACGTTCGGACCTATGTTAGAAAACTGGCACAAACACCGAGCGGTTACACGAAAAGTGAAGCAGCGTGGTGCTGTATTTATCGTGCTCAGTTTTACCGTATCTATTCTGGTTGCTCCCATTGTCTGGGTAAAAATTGCGCTTTTAGTGATGCTAATCGTTTTACTGAGCTGGTTTATGCGTCTACCTGTGACTGAGCTGGTTGCTGACCGAGAAGAAAATCACTAAGATTGTAGAGAATAGTGTGCCCGCTCTTCGAGTGGGCGTTTGTATTTTCAGCGCCTGTAACTTTTAAAATAATGAGTACGTCGCGCTGAAAACCTATTGTTTATTGCCCTCATATATACTGCGATAAGAACAGAGGGTGATGAGCCAATCTAAGTAAATCGGTATTATGACTACAGAAACAATTTCGCTGATCAAATCTAGCATCAAAAGCATCCAAGATTACCCAAAACCAGGCATTCTTTTCCGCGACGTAACTAGCCTACTGGAAGACGCAAAAGCGTACCAAGCAACGATTAACCTATTAGTTGAACGTTACAAAGACATGGGCTTCACGAAAGTGGTCGGCACAGAAGCTCGTGGTTTCCTATTTGGTGCGCCTCTAGCACTTGAACTGGGTGTGGGTTTTGTCCCTGTGCGTAAGCCAGGCAAACTACCTCGTCCTACTGTGGCTCAATCTTATGAGCTTGAGTACGGTGTGGATACGCTAGAGATTCATACTGATGCAATCGTAGAAGGCGATAAAGTATTGGTTGTTGACGATCTGCTAGCGACTGGCGGTACAATCGAAGCAACAACAAAACTGATCCGTCAGCTTGGCGGTGAATTAGAGCACGCTGCGTTCGTTATTAACCTACCAGAAATTGGTGGTGATAAGCGCCTAGAAGGTCTAGGTCTTAACGTATACAGCATTTGCGAGTTTGAAGGACACTAATACATTCAATGAGTTATTTAGCTTTAGCGCGAAAATGGCGTCCTAACAAGTTTGATCAAGTGGTTGGACAAAGTCATGTCTTAACTGCTCTGGAAAACGCGTTAGCGCAAAATCGCTTACACCATGCGTACCTATTCAGTGGCACGCGAGGCGTTGGTAAAACGTCAATTGGCCGCCTGTTCGCTAAGGGCTTGAACTGCGAAACAGGGATCACTGCTAACCCTTGTGGGAAATGTGATACTTGTCGTGAGATTGATGAGGGTCGCTTTGTAGACTTACTTGAAATCGACGCAGCTTCTCGTACTAAAGTTGAAGATACTCGTGAACTGTTAGACAACGTTCAATACAAACCCGCGCGCGGACGTTTTAAAGTGTACCTCATCGATGAGGTACACATGCTTTCGCGTCACTCTTTCAACGCGCTGTTAAAGACATTGGAAGAGCCGCCAGAGTATGTGAAGTTCTTGTTGGCAACGACAGATCCACAGAAACTGCCAGTGACGATTTTGTCACGTTGTTTGCAGTTCCATCTTAAGCCAATCAGTGTTGATGATATCCATCAGCAACTTGACCATATTCTGGAAAAAGAGCAAGTCTCTGCAGAAGCAAGAGCTCTTGGCATGATCTCGCACGCTGCAGATGGCAGTATGCGCGATGCACTGAGCTTAACTGACCAAGCTATCGCCCTTGGTAATGGTACGATTCAAACTGACATCGTTAGCCATATGCTGGGTACGATTGATACAGACCAAGCTATCCATTTGCTGGAATCAATCAGTAGTAAGCAACCTCAACAAGCGATGGATAAAATCCAACTACTCGCATCAAATGGTGTAGAGTGGGATGGGTTACTACAGCAATTAGCTTCTCAGCTTCATCGTGTTGCGATGCACCAAGCTCTGCCTTCGACTTTGGACCAATCGCAGCCTGATGCTGAAAAAATTGAATTATTAAGTAAAGCTCTGACACCGCAAGATGTTCAGCTTTACTACCAGATCGCCTTGAAAGGTCGTGAAGACCTGACGCTGTCACCAAATGGTCGCGTCGGCATGGAAATGATTGTATTGCGTATGATGGCATTCCGTCCGTCAGCAAATAACAACGCAAACGTAATTTCTACCTCATCGCAGCCTCAAGTCGCGCCGACTGCGACAGTGAGCCAACCACAAATTGCTCCACAGCAGCAATCACCTCAACTGCAGCCATCGAAGCAACAAACACCTGCAGCACAAGCGCCAATGCAGCAGATGCAAAGCCGCCCAGCGCAATCAGCGCCACAGCATGCAGCTTCTCAACGGATGAGCCAACCAGCGACGCAGAACGAAGCGCCACAGTATCAACCTGAGTATCAGGGTGGATACGATATGGCACCACCGCAATATGACATGGCTCCACCAATGAGTGAGAATCCTGCGCCAACGCAGCACGCTCCTCAACAGTCTCAGCCACAACAAAGTGCGCCTTCTCGCGGTAATTTGAGTGGTTTACGCCATCAATTGCGCTCACAGCGTCAAGGACAACAACAAGCAACGGCTCCGACTGGTGGTCCAAAAAAGCCTAAAGCGGCACCTGCACAAAAAGAATCGGTTATTGACCGTTTAGCGCAATTGCATGGCAATTCTGCGCAGGTGTCGCCTAAATCTACTCCTCAAGCTGAAAATCAAGAGCCAGATGATGAGGCATACCGTTGGCGACCAACAAAACCGGTCGAAAAGAAAGCCAATACGGAACTGACACCGACGCAGCTCAAACAAGCGTTAGAACATGAAAAAACGCCAGAAATGGCGCAAAAGCTGGTGGATGAATCTCTAGAAAGAAGTGAATGGGCGAATCTAATTAGCCAAATGGACACACCTAAATTGGTGGAACAATTGGCTTTGAACTCGCACTTTGATAAAGAAGGTTCAACGGTTTCACTACAATTAAGAGGCAATCAAGCTCACCTCAACACCGATAGAGCGCAGAGCGAGTTATTAAATGCTCTCAATACAGTGCTAGGGGAAGAGTGCCATTTAAGCATTGATGTCGGTGAAAATGGTGAAACCCCGCTAGAGTTAAGAGATAGGCTCTACCAAGAGAAATTACAACAGGCTCTGATCAGTTTAGAAAACGATCCACACGTACAGTTCATCGAACGTCGATTTACAGCAGAGCTTGATAAAGATAGTGTACGCCCTATCTAAAAATTGAACGGAATGGGGTTGAAAACATAAAGTGATAACCCCATTAACAGATGCAACACCTAATTAAACCAGAGAGATAAACATGTTTGGTAAAGGCGGTATGGGCAACCTAATGAAGCAAGCCCAGCAAATGCAAGATCGCATGCAAAAGCTTCAAGAAGAAATCGCGAATATGGAAGTAACTGGCGAGTCTGGTGCTGGTCTAGTTAAAGTTACAATCACTGGCAGTCACAGTGTGCGTCGTGTAGAAATCGATGAAAGTCTGATGGAAGACGACAAAGAGATGCTAGAAGATCTAATCGCTGCAGCATTCAACGATGCAGCACGTCGCGTTGAAGAGACTCAAAAAGAGAAAATGGCTTCTGTAACTGGCGGTATGCAACTACCACCAGGTATGAAAATGCCATTCTAATCTGCTGAATTCTAACTAAGCGGATTTTCAATGCGTACCAGTCATATGCTGGAACAATTGATGGAGGCCTTACGTTGTCTACCTGGGGTAGGTCCCAAGTCGGCGCAACGTATGGCCTTTCATTTGTTACAGCGTGATAGAAAAGGCGGTCTGCAACTAGCAGACGCGCTGAGCCAAGCAATGACAGAAATCGGTCATTGCACCGAGTGTCGTACCTTCACTGAAGAAGAAATTTGTCATATTTGTACTAACCCAAAACGCCAAGAAAACGGTCAAATTTGTGTAGTAGAAAGCCCGGCAGACATCGCTGCAGTAGAAGCGACCGGTCAATACTCAGGTCGATACTTTGTACTTATGGGGCACTTATCACCGCTGGACGGAATTGGTCCAAGTGATATTGGTCTTGATGTTCTTGACTACCGTCTGCGCCGAGGTGATATTTCTGAAGTGATCCTTGCTACCAACCCTACGGTAGAAGGGGAAGCAACAGCACACTACATTGCAGAATTATGTAAAGAACACCAAGTCGACGCCAGCCGCATCGCACATGGTGTACCTGTAGGTGGTGAGCTTGAACTCGTAGATGGGACAACCTTGTCACACTCACTCTTAGGTCGACACAAGATTTAATAAAAAAGCCGCTGAATTCAGCGGCTTTTTTGATCTTGCGGTTTTGAGAAGCAATTAGTCACTCAAAATCTCGACACCGTGCAAGTTCAAGCCTAGGACATTGTGGCAAGCGCGATCAATCAAAAGCATCACTCTCTTGTTTTGTGCTTGAGCGGTTGCAACTGCCGAGAACATATCCATGGCTGTTTCAGCACTATTAGGTTGATAAGTGAATTTTTTTTCAGTGTTAGATACAGCACAAGGAGTTTCTGGAGTTTCATTAACGTGAACCGACATTTTATGCGCTCCATCCCAATACCTAGCTACTTTATCGATGGTGAATGGACCATACCATTTTTGTCCAGCCCCCGCATTTGTTTGAGCTATACCGTTACAAGAAAGTAATGCGCAAAATACGCCTAATAGTATTTTTTTCATATTTCTAGCCATGTTTGTATTTGATTTTATTATCATATTTGCATTATCTATAAAATAAACCAAAATATTAATTTTTTGTATTTTTTTGAGGTGTAAGTCTAAGTTTTTATAAAATCAATTTCATTCATTTTTGGGGTTTATTATATTGCTCGTATTTATGTTTGTTGAGTTGTAGATGTGTTGATGACCAAAAATATATGGTTTTTTGTTTTTTTTATAATGCTAATTGTCATTAGTTTTACCTTATTTTCCTTTCAAAAGGATAAGTCTTCAGATCGTTATGAGAGTAAAAAAACTCTTACTTTTGATAAGAAGATAAAGATAGGTTCAATTGAGAACATAGAAAATCAAAATTCAATAAAGATGTTAA
>NZ_JAPPTO010000023.1:0-101560 GCF_027587135.1 Vibrio sp. MM46 | reverse complement strand
GCATTACTCACCCGTCCGCCGCTCGACGTCGTTATCGTTCCCCGAAGGTTCAGATAACTCGTTTCCGCTCGACTTGCATGTGTTAGGCCTGCCGCCAGCGTTCAATCTGAGCCATGATCAAACTCTTCAATTTAAAGTTTTTGATTCCCTAAATAAATAGGGAGAGGCTCAATGAATACTGACTTCAAAACTACTAATGTAATTTTAAAGCTATTATCATTCCAACAGAACGATAATGAATTGACTGTGCCAAGTCCGAAGACTTGATTGGTCACTTCGTTTCATTGAAACCTAATTTGAAGCCGAAGCTTCTAATTGGATTATCATCAACGAGTGCCCACACAGATTGATAGGTTCTTATTTTTAAAGAGCAGACTTTGAAGTTCTCTTCAAAGCGGACGGTCATTTTAGCGAGATAACTTGCCGTGTCAAACACTTTTTTAAGTTATTTCTCTGTGAGTTAACTTCTAACTCACTGACCTTGTCATCTCGGTTTCGCTTAGCTTGCTTTCCCGTGACAACGGAGGCGCATTATAGGGAGTTCCCTAAGGAACACAAGCCTATTTTTCAAAAAAACTTGGCTTTTTAGTTCGTTCGTATAGAAAACAAACAAAACTCAATAAAAGTGTATTAAAAAGGGGGCTATTGCCCCCTAAAGTTTGAACTTTATCCCACTTTTCAGTGCATCAATGCAATTATTGATGAGCAATGATTTGGTCATTGCTAACAATCAGCTGTACTTTCTTGTCTGGTAATATCTCTCCAGCCAAAATCGACTTCGCTAATGGGTTTTCTACATTCTGTTGAATTGCACGTTTTAAAGGTCGTGCACCATATACTGGGTCGAAGCCAACTTGGGCGATCAAATCGAGGGCTTTATCAGATACCTCAAATTGGTAGCCTTTTTCTTCTAAACGTTTAGCCAAACGTTCTAGTTGAATAGACGCAATAGATTTAATGTGTTCTTGACCTAGTGGGTGGAAGACGACACTTTCATCAACACGGTTTAAGAACTCCGGACGGAAGTGTTTGCTTACAACATCCATCACCTCATTCTTGATTCCTTGGTAATCCAGAGTAGCAAAGTTCTCTTGAATACGAGCCGAACCTAGGTTCGATGTCATAATGACGACCGTGTTACGGAAATCCACCGTACGACCTTGTCCGTCAGTTAAGCGTCCGTCATCTAATACTTGCAGTAGAATATTGAACACATCAGGGTGAGCCTTTTCTACTTCATCTAATAAGATGACGGAATAAGGTTTACGACGAACCGCTTCAGTTAAGTAGCCCCCCTCTTCATAGCCGACATAACCCGGAGGCGCACCAACCAGCCTTGCCACAGAGTGTTTCTCCATGAACTCTGACATATCGATACGTACCATGGCATCTTCACTATCAAACATGAAGCTAGCGAGTGTCTTACACAGCTCTGTTTTACCTACGCCTGTTGGACCTAAGAATAAGAAGGAACCAATTGGTTTATTTGGATCGGATAAACCAGCTCGGCTACGACGGATAGCATTCGATACCACCTCAACCGCTTCAGCCTGGCCAATGACACGTTTATGCAGAACATCTTCCATACGGAGTAATTTCTCTTTTTCTGCTTCAAGCATTTTTGAAACAGGAATACCCGTCTGCTTAGAAAGCACTTCTGCAATTTCATTGTCAGTAACCTTATTACGCAGTAGCGTCATCTCTTGCATTTCTGCTTGAGTTGCTAGGTCTAATTGCTTTTCTAATTCAGGAATACGTCCATACTGCAGCTCAGACATACGGTTTAAGTCACCAGCACGACGAGCAAAGTCCATATCCATACGAGCTTGTTCTAACTCACCTTTAATATGTTGCGTACCTGATAGCGCTGCTTTTTCAGCATTCCACACTTCTTCAAGCTCTGCATACTCACGCTCTTTCTCGTTCAACTCATCGTTAAGCACATCCAAACGTTTTTCACTCGCTTCATCATGCTCGTTGCTCAGCGCTTGCTGTTCGATTTTCAGTTGAATGATTTTGCGCTCAAGTTTGTCTAGCGACTCTGGTTTAGAGTCAATTTGTAGACGAATACTAGAAGCGGCTTCATCAATTAAATCGATCGCTTTGTCGGGTAGTTGACGATCAGAAACATAACGATGCGACAAGCTAGCCGCCGCAACAATCGCCGGATCTGTAATTTCTACGTGATGGTGAAGCTCATAGCGTTCTTTTAAACCACGCAGAATTGCAATGGTATCCTCAACACTTGGCTCATCCACCAGCACTTTTTGGAAACGACGCTCAAGCGCAGCATCTTTCTCTATATACTGACGGTATTCATCTAGTGTTGTAGCGCCCACACAATGAAGTTCACCACGAGCCAGCGCTGGTTTTAGCATGTTACCGGCATCCATAGAGCCTTCACCTTTACCTGCACCAACCATAGTATGAAGCTCATCAATAAACAGAATGACGTTGCCTTCTTCTTTGGCTAGTTCATTCAATACCGACTTCAAGCGCTCTTCAAATTCACCACGGTACTTCGCGCCCGCAACAAGTGCGCCCATATCTAATGAAAGCACTCGGCGACCACGTAGCCCCTCTGGAACTTCATTATTAATGATGCGCTGAGCCAAACCTTCTACGATTGCTGTTTTACCAACGCCTGGTTCACCAATGATTACAGGGTTGTTTTTAGTACGGCGTTGCAATACTTGGATGGTACGACGAATTTCGTCATCACGACCAATAACCGGATCCAACTTACCCTGCTCTGCACGTTCAGTAAGGTCTATGGTGAACTTTTCCAACGCTTGTCGAAGTTCTTCCGCATTCGGGTCATTAACCTTTTGGCCACCTCTGATCTTTTCGATCGCTTGACTCACTTTTTGCTCGGTCAAGCCCATCTCTTTCAATAACTGACCAAGTGGACCACGGTCTTCTAATGCTGCAAGCAAGAAGACTTCGGAGGAAATGTAGGAGTCCTGACGCTTTTGAGCCACTTTGTCACACAAATTGAAAAGCGTACCCATAGAGCTAGACAGCTGAACATCACCACCGATGCCACTGACTTTAGGCAGTCGATCTAACATTTCGCTCAATTTAGAGCGTAGATGAGTCACGTCGACATCTAACATTGTTAGCAGTGGACGAATTGGGCTACCGTTCTGATCAAGCAATGCCACCATTAGGTGCACTGGTTCGATATATTGATGATCGCGCCCTAACGCTAGTGACTGAGCATCAGAGATAGCGATTTGAAACTTGCTTGTGAATCTATCAAGACGCATATCTTCCTTCCTAACCTCAACTGAAGAAAATTCTTTTGACAGTTAGAAAGATGGATACGCAGAGAGGGAATTTCAAGGGAGAGAATTAATAAAGATAGCTTTGCAAAAATGAAGCTATGCATCTTTGTACTTTTGGGTTGTAGTGGTTAGTCCTCGATCCAAATAAAAGTCGCTTGTCTACCCGTCACACCATCACGACGATATGAGTAAAAATCTTCTCTATTTTGGAAAGTGCACAATCCGGAATCAAATACTTGAGTGACCCCAGCTTTGTTAAAACGTTGAGTTGCAAGCTTGGACATATCAGCCAGCCACTTACCTTCAACATTACGAGGTGTAAATGCTTGATGCGCTTGAGAGTCAAAATCTAAAAAGGATTGTAAGACATCCTCACCCACTTCAAATGCTTGAGGTCCAATTGCAGGACCAAGCCACGCTATTACTTCACCAGAAAATAGCGCTAGTGCATTTTCAACAATACCATTTGCTAAACCGCGCCAACCAGCATGCACGGCTGCCACTTGGCTGCCCTGTGTATTGGTTAATAGAACAGGTAAACAATCTGCAGTCATCGCAGAACAGACAATATTATTTGAAGAAGTAAACACACCATCAGCGTCAAGTACTTGTGTTGTTGGTGTGCTTACTTGAGCTACCACAGTAGAGTGAGTTTGATTCAACCAAATTGGCGCATTTGGCATATTCGCTTGTTGCGCCAACCAATTACGGTTCTTCTCTACTATAGACGCATCATCCCCAACATGCGTACCAAGGTTCAACCCTTGATATGGCGAAGTCGAAAAGCCTCCGACTCTTGTAGAGGCGAAAGCTTTAACATTTTTCGGCGCGGACCAATTGGGAACAATCGTCTTCATATTAGAACTCGTCAGGTAGACCGAACTCTTCTGTATCTTTACGCAGCGCTTCTGTCATCTCTACCATGTCATCAGGAACTGGAGCGTGGAACTCTAGCTCTTCACCAGTGATAGGATGTTCGAAACGTAGCATTACCGCGTGCAATGCTTGACGATCAAAACCACGAATCATGGCTGTTAGCTCTTCCGATGCACCTGTTGGGATACGAGCACGACCGCCATAAGCAGTATCACCGAGTAGCGGATGCTGTAGGTAAGACATATGAACACGGATTTGGTGCGTGCGACCGGTTTCTAGACGAAGACGGATACGTGTGTGTTCACGGAAATGCTCTGCAACACGGTAATGCGTTACCGCCGGTTTACCCAGAGGCGCAACTGCCATTAGCGTACGCTTAGTCGAGTGACGGCCAATTGGCTGATCCACTTTACCACCCGCCGTCATACGACCGATTGCAATCGCTTCGTACTCACGGGTGATGTTACGTTTTTGCAAAGCGCGAACCAGACGAGTTTGTGCCGGAACAGTTTTCGCAACCACCATCAGACCAGTGGTGTCTTTATCTAGACGGTGTACGATACCTGCACGAGGTACTTCGGCGATGTCTGGGTAGTGATGCAGCAATGCGTTTAGTACTGTGCCGTCTGGTGTACCCGCACCTGGGTGTACAACAAAATCACGAGGCTTGTTGATTACGATGATATCTTCATCTTCGTAGACGATATCTAGCGGGATATCTTGTGCTTCCCAGCGTTCTTCATCTTCCAGCTCGGCTTGCAAGGTAATTTCCTCACCACCCATTACTTTGGTGCGAGGTTTAGTGACAACTTCACCATTCACTTGTACCTTCCCGTCAAGCAACCACTCTTTCAAGCGAGAACGAGAGAAGTCCGCGAACAATTCGGCGATAGCTTGGTCTAAACGTTGACCTAACTGGCTATCTTTTACGGTGTTGGTTAAAACAATCTGCTGAGCCATATCGAACTTTTTTAAAAACTGTGAGACTAATGCTCACGACTGTGGAAAAATAGACTATTACGTCATTGTATCTGTTACTGGAAAGAAAGTAACGGCAGCTTAAGAAATATTTAGATTCAAGGAACAGACTCCTGATATGAAACATCAGACTTTAACAGGCCTTTTAGCGGTATCCCTTCTGTTTGGCTGTGCAAGCAAAGAAGAAATCGTTCCTGATGTGCCACCTTCTGAACTGTATGCAGACGCGCAAACTTCTCTGCAAAGCGGTAACTGGCTTTCTGCCATCGAGAAATTAGAAGCTTTGGATTCGCGTTACCCGTTTGGTGCCTACTCTGAGCAGGTACAACTTGACCTTATCTACGCGTACTACAAAAACGACGACCTAGCACTCGGTCTAGCAACTATTTCTCGCTTTATGCGTTTGAACCCGACTCATGAAAAAATGGACTGGGTATTGTACATGCGTGGTTTGAGCCACATGGCACAAGATCGTAACTTCATGCATGACCTATTTAACGTTGATCGCAGTGACCGTGACCCAGAGCCCGTTAAGAAAGCATTTGATGATTTCAAAAAACTGCTAGAGCGTTACCCGAACAGCCCATACGCGGAAGATTCACAGAAACGCATGGTGGCGCTGAAGAACCGTCTTGCAAACTACGATCTTGCGACAGCAGATTTCTACTTGCGTCGTGAAGCTTGGATTGCGGCGATTAACCGTTCTCAAGAGCTTCAAAAGACTTTCCCTGATACAGAAGCAGCTCGCAAGTCGCTTGAGATTCAACTAGAAGCTTACAAACAGTTGAAACTGGATGACGCCGTTGCCAGAACGGAAGAGCTTATCAAGCTAAACCCAGCAAACTAATCCTCAACCGCCACAGCTCAAACTGTGGCGGTTTTGTTTTCCCTTCTTATTTTTGCTCCACCCGCTAACTTGATGATTTTTTGAGCGCTACTTATGCTTAAAGTTCTCCTTCACCATCAACATGGATGTGAACGTGACATTATCAAAGTTATGGATAGGATTGCTGCTTCTACTCTCAGCATCGAGCTTTTCTCTTGAGCTCTCCCCTCTTAGACAACCACCTTACACGGGGGATCTGGATGTCATTAAAGAGAAAAATGTTTTACGCGTATTAGTGTCTGCCGACCTTGGTTTCTATTACATAGAAGGTGGAGAACCAAAAGGCATTGGTGCAGAACTATTGGCTCATTTCGAAAAAGAGCTCCGTAAGCTCAAACCAAAACTCAACATTCAAATTATCCCAGTTTCACGCGATGAGTTGCTACCTTCTCTTGAGCAAGGTTTAGGGGATTTAGTGGTTGCCAATCTCACCATTACCGATGCACGCAAGAAGCTGGTCGATTTTAGCGATCCTGCTATTACAGGGATTGAAGAATGGGTCATCACTAACAAAAAAACACCAGCAATGACGAAGATTGAACAACTGAGTGGCAAAGAAATTTGGGTTCGTGCCAGTTCAAGTTATTTCGAGAGCATTCAGGTATTAAACAAACAGCTTAATAAAAAAGGCTTACCACCAGTGGTGGTACACTTTATTGAAGAGACGCTGCAAGACTATGAACTGGTAGGAATGCTAAACAATGGCTATATCAAAGCTATCGTACTTGATAGCCACAAAGCCAAGCTGTGGATGAACTTTATGGATGACATCCGAGCACACACCAAGATTCCGATTAGAGAAGGGGGTGAAATTGGTTGGGCCATGCGCCATAACAGCCCGGAGCTAAGAAAAGCGGTCAACAAGTTCATCCAAACTTCCAAGTCAGGAACACTACTGGGCAACGTCATTTATGGAAAATACATCGATAACACCAATTGGCTCAACAAAGCACTGAACCCCAAAAAGATTGCTCAGCTTGAAAAGCTCTCATCACTGTTTGCTAAGTATGGGGAGAAGTACGACTTTGACTACCTCCTCATCGCAGCGGTGGCCTATCAGGAATCAGGGTTCGATAACAGTCTAGTATCAAGCCGTGGTGCCGTTGGTATTATGCAAATCTTACCGAGTACGGCGAGTGACCCTAATGTGAACATTAAGAATGTCCGTAATCTAGAGAACAACGTTCATGCAGGGGTGAAATACTTAGCGTTTCTTCGCCGGTATTACTTCAGTGATAGCAACATAACTAAAGAGAACAAGCTCTACTTAACGTTAGCTGCATACAATGCTGGACCTGGAAACATTGAGAGAATGCGTAAACGTGCCGCTCAGCAAGGTTACGATCCGAATGTATGGTTCAATAATGTGGAGGTCGTAACACGTAGAAGCTTAGGGGAAACCATCAGGTACGTAACGAATGTGAACCGCTACTACGTGATCTACAAACAGTTAGAAAGTCTCGACCTAGCAAAAACTCTCGATAATGTTCTGCTTGTGCCTGATGACCCTGTCTTTATGACGCCATTGCGCAGCGTCAGCCAAACGCCTCAATTGAAAACACACTAGCTAGAAACCAAAAACGCCGCTCATTTGTTGAGCGGCGTTTTTGAATCTAACTTATTGTGCACTTTAAGAGTGATCTGATTCACATCTTTGATCTGGTTAATTTTTAACTAACTAGAATTACAGGCCGTATAACTCCCCTAAAAACGGGTTAGTTTTCAGCTCAGTACTCTATCCAATCTAATGATTTCGAATCCGATAACAAGCAATTTTCACATAAATCTCAGCAGTTCTTGAGTGAGATCACATTCATTTTTCATCTCGAAAAACCCATCCAAAAAAGCGATCTAGATCACATTCTTTTCTCCTCAAAGCGGTAATCTGAACTCAACCCATGAGGGATGAAACAGAGGAAAAACATTTATGACAATGAACATTACTGGTAAAAACATCGAAATCACCTCTGCAATCCGCGCTCATATTGAGAGCAAATTTAAAAAGCTGGAGAAATGGCAAGTAGACATCATTGGATGCCAAGCAACATTCAGCGAGGAACCAAACAAACAGAAGAAATTCGAAGCCGTTATTAAAGTTCCTAAAGGCCAGCTAATCGCCTCAGCAACTCACGAAGATCTTTACGCAGCTATTAATGAAGTGGAGCAAAAACTAGAACGACAACTGAATAAGCTGACCCACAAACCTGAAGCTCGACGTGCGAATAAGCCTGAGCTAGTGGAAGAAGAAGAGTAAAACGTCCAGATTGAGAAAGTAGCGCCGAAAGGCGCTATTTTTTTGCTTGACGCTCCCCGCCTGCTTGCTTATTGTGTTTAAACACTCACAAATTAAGCACTATTTATGCACTCAACTAACCTGTTTCTTTTTGACTTCTTTTTCCTTCCATAGTTGGAGGGGCTAACTCGTTTGTGAAAGAAAAGTCAAAAACAAACAGAAAGCCTCCCAAATCGGGGGGCTTTTTTTATAAGGAAAGAATTGATGACTGACCAACCTATTTCCCTGGAAGAAATTCGTTTACGTTTGAATGAACTCGATGACGAGTTATTAAGCCTGCTGTCCGAACGCCGTAAGCTCAGCATTGAAGTCGCTAAAAGCAAAGTTCAAACTTCGAAACCTGTTCGTGATGCCGTCCGTGAACAACAGCTTCTAGTAAAACTGATCACCAATGGTCGTGATAAATACGAACTCGACGCTCAGTACATCACCAAACTTTTCCATACCATCATTGAAGACTCGGTCCTTCTTCAACAAAGCTACCTACAAAACCTTGTTAACCCACAGCAAAGCCGTAAGCCACTTGCTCGTGTCGCTTTTCTTGGTGCGAAAGGCTCTTACTCACACCTTGCAAGTCGCGAATACTTCAGCCGCAAGAACACAGAGTTAATTGAACTCAACTGTGAACACTTCAAAGAAGTGACTCAAACGGTCGAATCAGGTCATGCTGATTATGGTGTGCTGCCAATTGAAAACACCAGTTCAGGCTCGATCAATGAAGTCTACGACCTACTGCAACACACAACGCTGTACATCGTTGGTGAACTGACTCAACCAATTGAACATTGCTTGGTGGCAACCAAAGACATTCGTCTTGAGAACATCAAAACGCTTTACTCTCATCCACAACCACACCAACAATGCAGCGAGTTCCTGAGTCGCATGAAAGGCGTGAAACTAGAATCTTGTGCAAGTACTGCAGATGCGATGCAAAAAGTGCAAGAGCTCAATCGTGATGATGTAGCGGCAATCGGTAATGCTTCAAGCGGTAAGCTTTATGGTCTACAAGCGATTCAGGGCAATATCGCAAACCAAACCGAAAACCACACACGCTTTATCGTAGTTGCGCGTAAACCAGTAGAAGTATCGACACAGATCCCTGCAAAAACCACACTGATCATGTCGACTTCTCAAGAAGCAGGCTCACTGGTTCAAACGCTATTGGTACTTCAACGTTACGGCATCAATATGACCAAACTAGAATCACGTCCAATCATGGGTAACCCATGGGAAGAAATGTTCTACGTTGACCTTGAATCTCATCTTGGTTCGAACGAAATGCAACAGGCAATTGATGAGCTAACTAAAATCACTAAGCACTTGAAAGTACTAGGCTGTTATCCAAGTGAGAATGTGAAACCGACTCAAGTTAAACTGAGCTAAAAGACATCCGTAGGTAAAAAGATCATGGCAGGCCAAAAAGTCGTTATCGCATCACTTAACCCAGCGAAAATCAAAGCCGTAGAGAGTGCTTTTCACAGCGCTTTCCCTGAGCAGAAGTTTGAATTCATTGGGGTCAGCGTTCCAAGTGAAGTCGCAGATCAGCCAATGACAAATGATGAAACACATCTCGGAGCTCTGAATCGCGTTCGTAACGCTAAAGCCGAAATAACGAATGCCGATTTTTATGTCGGTTTAGAAGCAGGTATTGAAGGGAAAGTCACATTTGCTTGGATGGTGATTGAATCTGATACGCATCGCGGGGAATCTCGCTCTGCAAGCTTGATGTTGCCACCAGAAGTACTACAGAAGCTTAAACATGCCAATGAACTTGGTGATGTGATGGATGAAGTTTTTGGTACCGACAACATCAAACAGAAAGGCGGTGCAATTGGGTTGCTAACTCAAAACCAACTGACTCGTAGCTCGGTGTATCATCAAGCTTTGATTCTGGCGTTGATTCCATTTACGAATCCCGAGCACTTCCCTGCGAATTTATAACTGCTTTTAGACTCATGGCTAAATAATACACGAATTAAAAAGGGCGGTTTTTCCGCCCTTTTTACTGTCTATGATATAGAAACTCAAACGACCTTACTGAGCACCTTGCTCGAGCAACGTCTTGAGTTTGTCCTTATCGACTTCCGACTTTGACTTCAACTCATTTGAGCCGCGAGTGATCGTTGCTATGCCAACCCCCAGCATTTGACTGATTTGACGTTGAGAAAGCTCACCTTTCAGCAATTCATTCAGAATGTTCACACGTGCGGTGAGTGATTCTCTCTCATCCGGTGTCATTAGCATGGTCAACAACATCTCATGTTGCTGGTTATCCACACTTGAGCGGATCAATTCAACAATCTGCTGCCAGTCTTTGTACTCAGGTTCGTGTGACATCAAGTTACCTCACTCAATACTTGGTATTGATCTCATTTGGGGTCAAGAACGCACCATCGACACCTAAAAGGTCACGGTAATACGTTTCAAACATCAAAATGTTCTGCACATAACCGCGAGTCTCTTTAAACGGAATCGCTTCAATAAAGGAATAAGCGTCCACTTTTCCTTGGGTTCGCTCTCGCCACGTTTTTACTCGGTTAGGTCCTGCATTATAAGCGGCGAGCGCAAAAATACGATTATTATCGTAATCCTCCATTAACCCTTGTAAGTAATGACTACCGATTTCAATATTCTTACCTACATTGTACAAGTCTTCCGTGCCTTGGTATTTAAGCTTATATTTACGAGCAGTGTACTTCGCGGTTGCAGGCATAATTTGCATCAAGCCACGAGCGCCAACGGGTGAGCGAGCCTCAGAGTCCAGTGCACTTTCTTGTCGAGCCAAAGACATCATAGTAATAGGATCGATGTTATGTTTCTCGGCATAGAAATTAAACCACCAGCGGTGAGCGACAGGAAAACGCAGAGGTATGTTGTCCCACATTTTAGCTTGAATACTCGCTGTTACCGTTAAATTATGCCAACGTTTAGAAGCAGCATAAGCCGCCAACATCTTTTTCTCTTCTTTACCAACACGACGCAGCAAATGTGCCCATTCACTTTTGGCAGCAGCAATTTTGTCGGTTTCAATCAACTCTTCAATTCGCACTAACGATTTTTGGTAAGGTTGAACAACCTTTTTATCGAGCTTCACGGTACTCGATGGATACTTAATCGACTGACCAATCGCATTCGCTGCAGCAACACTATAAAAATTCCGTTGACCCGCCAATTTAGCCAAGCGCTGTTTGCCCGCGATTTTATCACCCAACGCCATCTCACTGCGTCCTAACCAGTATTGCCACCGAAGCGTCGCTTGTTCTTTTTCATTTAAAACTGCAATCCACTTCTGTACCCCTTTCCAATCACCATTTTGAATCGATAAACGAATGCGGCTTTCAATCAAGGGTAAATTCTTACTCGATTTCGTCTTATCATCACGCCATTGAGCCAACGAATCTGACTCGGTACGAATCAAACGAATCGCAATATAGTCAGCTAATGCTTGTGCTTTCTCTGGTGAAAACTTCTGTCCTTTCACAACGATTGCGTAAGCGTCTTGCGCCTTTTTTGTATCCTTACGCGCTAGTTTTTCTAACGCGAATTCACTTTGAGCACGGTTGAAATCATTAGCAGGTTGTTTCTTAGCAAATGCAGCGACCGTTTCTGGTTTATCAAACAGTGCCTTCATTGCTTTGGCTTGCTGCTGCGCCTTGCTTGATTTAGGCAGTTTTTGTAGGTAACTCAATAAACCACCGTTACGCGCATCAAACGCCAGCAACATGCGTTGTAAGATAAGTTCATCAGAGCGCTCACCCGCTTTATCCCACGCAGAGAATAGTGGGTCACACTCATCTGCAATGCTGCTGCCACGCAACCACATGTGTTCTGCACCTTTGAACGCAGCCACTTGTTTGCCTTGATTTAATTGGGCGACGTAAAAAATACATTGATAGCGCTCACCACTTGGTTCCACTCTCTGAAACTCAGTAATGGTTTTCCAATCTTTCTGACGATAAAGGTTATCTAAGTAAGGGGCACGAATTCGACGTGAGAATGGAAAAGCCTCATGGTCTTTAATAAATTCGTCTACCTGTTGTGGAGACTTACTCGATAATTGCCTCAGAAACACCCGATAATCCACATAAGGAGTCAGTGGATAGTTGGCGATTTTTGAACGGATAGATAAGTAACCATCAATGTCATTCTTATCTAATAGGTCTTGAGCTTGTTCATAGACCTGGCGCTGCTTTTCTAAACTCAGCGCAGCGTTTGCTGATACGCTAACCGCACATAAAGCGGCTGCATAACATACTCTTTTAGCCAATTCAGATACGTTGAATCTCATGTGCGTCATTTTCCTCAGACGTTTATCACTCCATGCCTTACTAATGAAGAATACAAAGCGTAGTAAGTCATAAAGCATATGCATCTATTTACACCGTATTAAGTTCTCATTGTAAAGCGACTTGATGTAATAAATGTTGTACTCGTGAAACTTTAGAACCCTTAAAGACAAATAGATTCCCAACAATCCATTCTTCCTGATGAATCGCAGCACATTGAATTAAGGATGAACAAGAAAAGTGTATACCCTAAAGTTGTGAGTTTCCGGTCAGCAATGAAGAAGAAATCACATGAGCGGCGAATTTCTTGCAATGCGGTAACAAAACTCAAGGAGTTGGTATAAAATAGACGCTTTGAATGACAGTTAATTTAGGAACGATCGGCAATGGCTGAATACGTATATACCATGTCGCGGGTGAGCAAAATCGTGCCACCTAAGCGTCAAATTCTTAAAGACATCTCTCTAAGCTTCTTCCCAGGTGCAAAAATCGGTGTTCTAGGTCTGAACGGTGCGGGTAAATCAACTCTGCTACGTATCATGGCGGGCATCGATACTGATATCGATGGTGAAGCACGTCCACAACCTGGTCTAAACGTAGGTTACCTACCTCAGGAGCCAGTACTAGACGAATCAAAAACCGTTCGTGAAGTGGTTGAAGAAGCGGTATCTGATGTTGCAGACGCGCTGAAGCGTTTGGATGCGGTATATGCTGCGTATGCAGAACCAGACGCAGACTTCGATGCACTTGCAAAAGAGCAAGGCGAACTAGAAGCGCTAATTCAAGCGAAAGACGGTCATAACCTAGACAACGCGCTAGAGCGTGCGGCTGATGCACTTCGTCTACCTGAGTGGGATCAAAAGATTGCAAACCTATCTGGTGGTGAACGTCGCCGTGTTGCTATCTGTCGTCTTCTTCTAGAGAAGCCAGACATGCTACTACTAGACGAACCAACCAACCACTTGGATGCTGAGTCTGTTGCATGGCTAGAGCGCTTCCTAGTTGATTACACAGGCACTGTAGTTGCGATTACCCACGACCGTTACTTCCTAGATAACGCTGCGGGTTGGATCCTAGAACTTGACCGTGGTGAAGGTATTCCATGGGAAGGTAACTACACGTCTTGGCTAGAGCAAAAAGATGCACGTCTACAACAAGAAGCATCTCAAGAAAAAGCTCGTCAAAAGACCATTGAGAAAGAACTTGAATGGGTTCGTCAAAACCCTAAAGGTCGTCAAGCGAAGTCTAAAGCACGTATGGCGCGCTTTGAAGAGCTGCAAAACACTGACCACCAAAAACGTAACGAAACCAACGAGCTGTTCATCCCACCAGGTGAGCGTCTAGGTGATAAAGTTATCGAAGTGAACAACCTGACGAAATCATTCGACGGTCGCGTTCTTATTGATGACCTATCATTCAGCATGCCTAAGGGTGCAATCGTAGGTATTATCGGTGCCAACGGTGCTGGTAAATCGACCCTATTCAAGATGCTAAGCGGCACAGAACAGCCTGATTCAGGTACGATTGAGCTAGGTGAAACCGTGAAGCTAGCGTCTGTTGAGCAGTTCCGCGACTCAATGAACGACAAGAACACCGTATTCCAAGAAATTTCTGAAGGCGCTGATATCATCAAGATCAACAACTTCGAAATTCCTGCACGTGCTTACTGTTCTCGCTTCAACTTCAAAGGTTCAGATCAACAGAAGATTATCGGCGAACTGTCTGGTGGTGAGCGTAACCGTGTACACCTTGCTAAGCTTCTTAAAGCTGGCGGTAACGTACTATTACTCGATGAGCCAACCAACGACCTTGACGTTGAAACACTACGTGCGCTAGAAGAAGCTCTACTAGAGTTCCCTGGCTGTGCAATGGTTATCTCGCACGACCGCTGGTTCCTAGACCGTATCGCGACACACATCATCGACTACCGCGATGAAGGTCAAGTTAACTTCTACGAAGGTAACTATAACGAGTACATGGAATGGCTGAAGAAGACGCTTGGTCCTGAAGCGGCTGAGCCACACCGTATCAAATACAAGCGCGTATCGAAGTAATTTCGACCGTAGGTTGATGTGCGGTATTTCACCTTACATCTCACCTTTGCTTGTAATTCGTACAAAGGTCGCTATCATAGCGACCTTTGTTGTATGTGTTGCATAAATAGCTCAAATGCCCTTGTAGCATGTAAAGAGCCTAACCTTTAGCCAGCATAACTCTGTAGCATTTTCGACATTTCAAACACAAAAATCGAACATTTTTTGTTCTATTTGGTATAGTCTTGCCATTGTTTGACACTTTACGAGAAAGCTCTATGACGGAAAGACGACGCTTTTCACGCATCATCTACCAAGTACCAGCCTTAATTGAACAGAGAGATTTGGTAATACCAGCTACCATTCAAGACCTTTCTTTACATGGCTTGTTATTAAAAGCTGAAGATGCAAAAAAACTGAATTTATTACAGCCCGTAGAAGTCGGTTTTTCGTTTATTCAATCAGAGCAAACCATGCGATTAAATGCTGACGTCATTTCAATTGCAGACAATGAAGTTCGGCTAAAGATCAGCAACATAGACATCGACAGTATTAGCCAATTAAAACGATTCATAGAATTGAATGTAGGCAATAACGAGCTCCTAAATCGAGAGTTAGAACACCTTTCGGATTTAGGGGAAGAATAAACTGAACGCCTGCTTTAGTAACAATAATCATGTCTAGAAAAATCATCATGCAGATCCCAACCAAAGATGGGAATCAGCAATTTCATTTGGGTCGCCTTTCGATCCTAACCATTTGCGCATCGGTCATTGCGCTACCGGCTGTCATTGGTGGCGCTTGGTATATGAACCAAAAACAGGTTCATGACGCACAAACATTAAACCAGACCATCGCAAAGCTTGAGAGCGAGAAAGCACAAATCACTGCATTGTACGAAGAGCAGTTGGACACCAACCATTCATTATCTCAGTCTCTGACGGACAAAAATAACCAAATACAACTTCTCGGGAAGCGCGTATTTGATGTTGAATCCGTACTCGGCTTGGCAGATGAAGAGTTAATAGGTGAAGAAAGCAATCTCGCGTTAGAAGAGCGGATCGATGCAGCTGCGATAGACTCAGCGGTCAGAGCCACCATGTTTCGCTTGATACCAAACGACAGCCCGATGACCTACCAACGTATTTCATCTTCATATGGCAGTCGTATTAACCCTATTTCTGGTAAACGTCATGTTCACACCGGTATCGATCTCACCTGCAAACGCGGTGAAGAGATCCTGGCTCCAGCCGATGGGGTTGTGGAGACAGTACGACCAAGTAACAGAGGTTACGGCAACTACCTAACTCTGCGTCACTCTTTTGGTTTCTCGAGCTCTTTTGCCCACTTAAACCGTTTTAAAGTGAAAAGTGGTCAGTTCGTAAGTAAAGGTGATGTGATTGCACAATGTGGTAATTCAGGTAACTCAACTGGACCACACTTACATTATGAGGTGCGCTTCTTAGGTCGTGCGTTGAATCCTCAATATCTGATGGATTGGACACCAGAAAACTTCAACTACGCATTCGAGAAAGAGAAAAAGGTGAAATGGGGACCATTGGTTCAATTGATTGATAATGTCGTTCGTCTGCAAATCAATCTGACTAACTCACCTTACCGTGATACTAGCATCAGCACCGTATCAAGCGAAGATAAGACAGGAACCGCAACCAACTAAGGTTTTGCGCTCTTTTTCTTCACTTCACATATAAAAAGAGCAGCCTCAGGGCTGCTCTTTTTATCTATCAAATCGGTGTTTATCCACGATGGATATTGTCATTCGCTTGTTTTAGCAGATTCTGACTCTCGTTCATAAATTGTTGAGAGTACTCACCAAACCAATCACTGACTTGTTCAAAGCTTTCAACAAATTCCGCTTTGTCTTTGCTATCCAAAATGCTCAGCGCCTCACCAAAACGTTGGTGGAATCGCTTAATCATATCGATGTTCTCTTGCGACGAGAGAATAATGTCACCGTAGAGGTTTGGATCTTGACCAAACAAACGCCCTACCATCGCTAACTCCAAGCGGTAAATTGGTGAGCTCAACTTTAACAACTGTTCAATGTTTGGATTCTCTTTACTTAGGTGCATACCGTAAGCAAACGAAGTGAAGTGGCGCAGCGCCTGAATCAATATCATGCCATGATCGTGCTCTTGCGCATCAATTTGGCACAGGCTTGCGCCCCAAATCCCAAACTGTTGCAATAGCCATTGGTATTGTTCGTTACCACGACCATCACAGTACACAATTACCTGTTTCGCTAAGCTTGGTACATCTGGACCAAACATAGGGTGTAAACCAACAACCGGACCTTGGTGCACATTCAACATTGCTTGCAATGGTTTAGACTTGATGGAAGTCAGGTCACAAAGAATGCAGTCTTTTGGTAGATTGCCTAGCTTTTCAATCACACCTTCTGTCAGGTGAATCGGAACAGTAACCACCACCAGCCCAGCATCTTCCAAGATGTCGTCTGCATGATCCCAGTCTTTACTGCCCAGCACTTTAACTTGGTAACCAGACAGCTTAAACATTCGACCAAACAGACCACCTAACTGACCATTACCACCAATAATAACCACTGAGCGCAATTCTGGGTTCAAACACTTAAAACCGGAATCTTTCTCGCTGGCATAAGACTCACGCATTGTTCGACGAAGAATGTCTTCAATCAGTTGTGGAGGAATCCCCATTTTTTCAGCTTCAGCTCGTCGTGATGCCAGCATTGCCGCCTCACGATCTGGGGCATAAATTGGCAAACCGTGTTCGCTTTTTACTTCCCCTACTTTCTCTACTAGAGCCAAACGCTGAGCTAATAGCTCCAACATTTGCTTGTCGACTGCATCAATCTGATCGCGTAATGCGTTAAGTTCAACTGCCATTGATGTTCCTTAAATCCCGTGTTGTTAGCCTTTTAGACGATTCTCTAAGAAAGGCACCAGCTCTTCGTGTGCATGACGTAATAGTGCCTCAGTTGAATCCCAATTGATACATGCGTCGGTGATCGATACGCCGTATTTCATCTCTTCGAGTGGCAGGTCAGAAGATTGATTACCTTCATTGATATGGCTCTCAATCATCAAGCCAATGATTGACTTGTTTCCTTCACGGATTTGATGAATCACATCTTCTGCGACCAATGGCTGACGACGGTAATCTTTACGCGAGTTCGCATGGCTACAGTCCACCATCAGCGAAGCATCGAGACCAGACTTCGCCATTTCTTGCTCACATTCAGTCACTGATACTGAATCGTAGTTGGTTTGCTTACCTCCACGTAAAATGACATGACCATTTGGGTTGCCTTGTGTCGTTAGCAGTGCCACTTGGCCTTCACGGTTGATTCCCATGAAACGATGACTAGAAGAAGCCGCTTGCATCGCGTTAACAGCAGTTGCCAAGCTACCATCCGTACCATTCTTAAAACCAATAGGCATAGAAAGACCACTTGCCATCTCGCGGTGAGTTTGTGACTCCGTTGTGCGAGCACCGATCGCCGCCCAGCTAAAAGTATCCGCAAGGTATTGTGGGCTGATTGGGTCAAGAGCTTCTGTTGCTAGCGGGATTTCTATCTCTGCCAATTCAACCAGCAGTTCACGACCAACATGCAAACCATGTTCAATGTCGAAGCTACCATCTAGGTGTGGGTCATTGATCAAACCTTTCCAACCAACCGTGGTTCGAGGTTTTTCAAAGTAAACACGCATTACAATATACAGTTGGTCGCTTAGTTGTTCTGAAAGGGCTTTTAGGCGCTTAGCGTAGTCCTTCGCTGCCTCTACGTCATGAATAGAACATGGTCCACATACAACAAGCAGACGATGATCTTTCTTGTGAATGATGTCAGCGATGGTTTGACGAGACTCTTGAATGAAACGACGTGCCTTTTCACTCAAAGGAAGCTTAACTTTTAGCTCCTCAGGCGTGATCAGTACTTGTTCTTCGCTGATGTTGATGTTGCTCAATTCACTTCTTTGCATAACTTCGACCTGTATATTTTTGTTTACACCCAACCAATTCCTTGGTGAGACAACTAAGCTTTATCGACAAGATAACAGGCTACAAAAGAAATACAAGCGTACACAATAAAAAACATTCAATGTAAACTTAAATTTACACACAAAGAAAAAGCCGAAATGCAGGGCACTTCGGCTTAAAATAGGTGTTTTCGACAGTTTACGTATCCCCCCAAGTAAACCAATACTCAAGGTTTACATGGCTAACCAATCAATCGCTTCATGGCTTCAGTAGCGTCTTTCCACTCTTGAGACAATTTTAACTCGCTTAGTGTAAAGTTTTGTTTTTTCAGCAAGGCATCAGCAAGAGGAACGGAAGTAATTGGCAGGTTATCGAGTACTTCCACCTGTGCATCGCGCTTGTTACAAACTAATAGCATGTCACAACCTGCTTTTAATGCCTGTATGCCTCGCTGGGCAGGACCACCCATAATTGCGGCACCTTCCATGGTCAAATCATCAGAGAAGATCAAACCTTTAAAACCAAGTTGTTGGCGCAAGATTTGTTTTAACCAGTACTCTGAACCACTTGCAGGTTGATCATCATAATTGGGGAAAATGACATGAGCAGGCATCATCGCATCTAAGATGCCGGAATCGATTTGCGCTTTGAAAATAGCCATATCTTGCTCAAAGATATCACTGCGCTCATCGTACGGAGTCTCTAGGTGTGAATCAGCAATCACACCGCCATGACCAGGAAAGTGCTTACCTGTTGTTGCCATACCGACACTCTTCATGCCATGCATGTAAACAGAACTGTGACGCAAAATTGTGTCCATATCCTCACCAAAAGCTCGACTGCCGATCGCTTTACACTGATGGCCTTTATCCAGCACAGGCGCGAAACTTAGGTCAATGTCATGAGCTATCAGCTCTGCAGCCATCAACCAACCACCCATGCGTGCCAGTTCCTCACTATTTTGGTGCTTGGCATATTCGTCAGCCGCTGGAATGAGAGAGAAACCTTCACGGAAACGCTGAACGCGCCCGCCCTCTTGGTCAACACCAATCAAAATCGGACGTTTCGCCGCTTTACGGATAGACTGGGTAAGAGCTTGAAGCTGCTTGCTGTCGTGGTAGTTACGTGTAAATAAAATCAAACCACCAACCGTTGGATGTTCCAAAATTTCTCTGTCTTCTGCAGTCAGTTCGTAGCCTGCAACATCAACCCATAACGGTCCCATTGTTTCTCCTCAAAATCGGCTGAATATCTCGTATTCGATGAGGTTATTCGCTTCAGAATTGCTTTACAATAAGTGAATCGAAGAATTGACGGAATCGGCTGTGAATCTTAACAATCTGTACATTGGCGTAATGTCTGGAACCAGCATGGACGGTGTGGATACGGCACTGGTAGAAATTGAAAATGACCATGTTTGCCTAATTGCGCACGATGATTACCCAATGCCGCCTCACATTAAACAAATGCTTCTGTCGATTTGCACAGGACAAGACACTAACCTGAAAGCACTTGGCGAACTGGACCACCAACTCGGGCATTTGTTTGCCGATGCCGTATTACAACTACTGAATAAATCTGGCTATTCCGCTGAGCAAGTCCGAGCCATTGGCAATCATGGTCAAACCGTTTTCCACCAGCCAACTGGCGATCTGCCCTTCACCACTCAACTGGGTGATGCCAACATCATTGCGGTCAAAACCGGTATTGATACCGTGGCAGATTTTCGACGCAAAGACATGGCGCTAGGTGGACAAGGTGCACCACTTGTTCCTGCGTTTCACAAAAGCATCTTTGCGATGCAAGACTCCACAACGGTAGTGCTTAACATCGGTGGTATTGCCAATATCTCTGTATTACATCCCGAGCAGCCGGTGATTGGTTATGACACCGGTCCGGGTAATATGTTGATGGACGCATGGTGTGAGCAGAATACTGGACAAGGCTTCGACAAAGACGCCCAATTTGCTCTGCAAGGTAAGATCAATGCAGCTTTACTGGCTCAACTGTTGGAGGCTCCTTATCTTGCGATGCCACCGCCTAAAAGCACAGGGCGAGAACTGTTCAATATCGATTGGTTACATCAACAGCTAACGAATCACCGTGTCTCTGTACAAGATGTACAACGCACACTTTGCGAATACTCGGCAATGACCATTGCTGTCGAAGTGGAAAAGTTCACTCATGGTCAAAAGCCTCAGCTTTTAGTGTGTGGTGGTGGAGCAAGAAACCCACTATTGATGCAACGTTTGGCAGCCCTTCTCCCTCAGTGGCAAGTCGCAACAACCAACGACAAGGGTGTCGACGGAGACTATATGGAAGCCATGGCTTTTGCTTGGCTTGCACAGCGCCACGTTCATGGATTGCCAAGCAACTTGCCAGAAGTGACAGGGGCAAGTCGTCTTGCTTCACTCGGTGTGCTCTATCCTAAAAACTAAATGAGTTGTTCTAAATACAGCTTAAAGATGAAACGAATTCAGTATTCAAAAGGCTTAAATCACTATGACAAATGACGCGCTTATTGCCGCTCTCGCTCACCTTGTTTCAGAAGGTCGCAACCCAGATACGATGGACATCGACTTATTACCATCTCTGGATATTGTTCAGCGTCTTAATCAACAAGACAAACTCGTTCCACTTGCCGTTGAGAAAGCGTTGCCGGAGATCGCCCTCGCGGTAGATAAAATCACCGATGCATTTAAGGTAGGCGGTCGTTTGGTTTACATGGGCGCAGGCACCAGTGGTCGTTTAGGGGTGCTTGATGCATCAGAATGCCCACCAACATTTGGTGTGTCTGACAAGATGGTGGTTGGCTTGATTGCAGGTGGTCCAGAAGCCATCCTCAAAGCGAAAGAAGGCGCAGAAGACTCTCCAATTTTAGGTGAACAAGATTTGAAAGACATCGAGTTCACTCGTCATGATGTCGTGGTCGGCATCGCCGCTAGTGGACGCACACCTTACGTGATTGGTGGTTTGGAGTACGCCAACGAGATAGGTGCGACGACAGTGGCACTGTCTTGTAACCCAGACTCACCAATTGCAGAGATCGCTAGCATCGCCATTTGTCCTGTCGTAGGTCCTGAAGCTTTAACCGGTTCAACACGTTTAAAATCAGGAACCGCGCAGAAGCTGGTTCTGAATATGCTGACCACAGCGAGCATGATCCGTTTAGGTAAGAGTTATCAAAACCTGATGGTCGACGTGAAAGCGACCAACAACAAACTGGTAGCGCGCGCCGCACGCATCGTTATGCAAGCGACCGATTGCAGCAAAGAACAAGCAACCGAAGTACTTAAGCAAACAGACTATGAAGTAAAACTGGCGATCTTGATGATCCTGACCGATCTTGATATCGATTCAGCTCGTGCGCATCTGCATCATCAAGATGGCTTCTTACGTAAAGCCGTTGAAAGTCACCAGCCAAAATAACGGGTGAGATGGTTAACCAGATTGACCAACACAAGAAAAACAAAAAGGAGACCTCAAGGTCTCCTTTCTTATTCTGATATCAAGAATCAGTCTTCATATAGCCACTCATCAAACTCTTGGTTAAGCTTGTCATTCGCTTTGCGCTTGATTTGATCAGGATTCGTCATGTTTTTCACACGGTCGACCTTATTGGTGTACTTGCTAGTGGTATTGTTTACCTTGCGCTTAACCCGGCTCTCCACATAAGTGCCATCGGTGATCTCTTTGATATTACGCTTAGTGTGATTGATGGTGTTGGTTATATGATGCTTGTCATGGTCATACTTTCGCTTCATCTTGATCGACTCTTTCAATACATTGGTTGCGCCAACGGTCAAAGGGAACAGTGCTAATACGACCAAAAAGACTTTTTTCATGCTTCTATTTCACTTCTGATTGAATCTAATCATATCAGTACATCAAAGCGATAAAATTCAAATGTCAGAAGATTAACAGGGCAAATTGCTGTCTTGATTATGAAACAGAACTAGTTACTGTATTCGTTCCAACCGCGTTGCCATTCCATTCGAAACTTCTGCGCTTGTGGTGTGCCTTCGCATACACCTTCATAGTACTGACCAGACAATCCCATCTGGTAAGCGAAATCAGGATTACAGTATTCCGTCACCCCTTCGAGATAACCTTGGTCGTAGTCACCTTGCTTAGCATTACCGAGTTGATTGAGTTCTTTCACCGTACGAGAAGTATGCCCTGCAATGCCATCTTGATAACCGATCTGATACCAATCACCAGATTGCGCTAATTCTTCCGTGGTCGCCACACAGCCTGCCAATAAAGCCAGCGCCAAACCTAACGTTGCCTTTTTCATGATTCTTCCTTAACTAGTTGTTTTCCAAACAAGCTTACCACTAAAGCCCGTGATGTTCCGCTTATCTGTCGATTTCGCCACTTAACTCTTGAGGTAACCACTTACCATTAATCACAGCCACTCAATGGTGAATAGAACCACTTAGCCCATCGTGCTACCACTAAGCAAACGATAAAACCACTTAATCTTTATATCGACCACTCGCTTCTCTATTCGACCACTCATCCACTGAGCGAATGCACTTAACAAAAGAGGCGAATACCATACATCCTGAGCTTAAAAAATTACCCTACCTAATAAACCAAGGACAATTGCTATGATGTGGTTTCTAACCTGTGTCGCAGCCCTTATCGGCGGATACTTCATCTACGGTGCTTTCGTTGAGAAAGTTTTCGGTATCAATGAGAATCGCCAAACTCCTGCCCATACAAAAACCGACGGTGTTGACTACGTTCCAATGTCAACCAAACGCGTTTACCTTGTTCAACTACTCAACATTGCTGGTGTTGGTCCTATTTTCGGTCCAATCATGGGTGCCCTATACGGTCCTGCCGCTATGTTGTGGATTGTTGTAGGTTGTATCTTTGCAGGTGCAGTACACGATTACTTCTCAGGCATGCTTTCTGTTCGTAATGGTGGTGCATCAGTACCAACGATTACAGGTCGCTACCTAGGTAATGGCGCAAAACACTTTATGAACATCTTTGCCATTGTCCTGCTGCTTCTTGTTGGTGTGGTATTCGTATCTGCGCCTGCTGGCATGATCACGAACCTAATTAACGACCAAACTAGCCTAAGCGTCAGCATGACAACGATGGTTGTATTGATTTTCGCTTACTACATCATCGCTACAATTGTTCCAGTTGATAAAATCATTGGTCGCTTCTACCCACTGTTTGGCGCACTACTGATCTTCATGTCTGTTGGTCTGATGACAGCTGTCGCGTTTTCTAGCGAACACACAGTGATGGGTGATTTCCAAGTAAGCGATATGTTCACTAACTTGAACCCTAACGACATGCCTCTATGGCCAGCGCTGTTTATCACTATCGCATGTGGCGCTATCTCTGGCTTCCACGCAACTCAGTCACCACTGATGGCTCGTTGTATGGAAAACGAGAAAAACGGTCGCTTCGTTTTCTACGGTGCGATGATTGGTGAAGGTGTTATCGCGTTAATCTGGTGTGCTATCGCTCTGTCTTTCTTCGGTACGCTTGACGGTCTTGCAGAAGCAGTGAAAAACGGTGGTCCTGGTAACGTGGTATACAGTGCTTCATTTGGTCTACTAGGTGTATTCGGTGGTGTGATTGCCTTCCTAGGTGTTGTAATTCTGCCAATCACATCAGGTGACACAGCATTCCGCTCTAGCCGTCTGATTCTTGCTGAATACTTCGGTATGGAACAAAAAACACTACGTAACCGCCTTCTAATGGCTGTACCACTATTCGTTATCGGTGGCGTTCTGACTCAAGTAGATTTCGGTATCATCTGGCGCTACTTCGGCTTTGCAAACCAAACAACAGCAGTAATGATGCTTTGGACTGCATCGGCTTACCTATTACGCCACAACAAGTTCCACTGGATCACGACTGTCCCAGCGGTCTTCATGACAACCGTGTGTGTTACGTTCATTCTAAACAACAGTACATTAGGCTTTGGTCTGCCAATGCAAATCTCGACCATCGCAGGTATTCTGTTCTCACTAGCCGCTGCTGGCTACGTAATTAAAATCTCTAAAGGTAAAGGTGAGACTGAGCTTGCTGACGAAGAGAAACCACAAGCTGCTTCAGAAACTGCATAATGAATACCTTCGCTTGCTAACCGATTCATTATCAATGACTGGATAAAACCAAGAGCCTGCCCACCGCAGGCTCTTTTTGTTTCTCTTCTACGTTACAATAACAACATCATTTTTAGGTTAGGTTCGCTATGGAACTGGTCATCTCCCTTTTACAACAAATGTGTGTTTACTTAGTGCTGGCTTACATGCTGAGTAAAACGCCGATCATTTTGCCCCTGCTGAGTATCTCCTCTCGCCTCAGTCATCGGCTCATTTGTTATGTACTCTTCTCTGGCTTTTGTATTCTCGGCACCTACTTCGGCTTGCATATTAACGATGCTATCGCCAATACGCGTGCCATTGGTGCGGTGATGGGTGGGTTGTTTGGTGGTCCTGTGGTCGGTTTTGCTGTGGGGTTAACTGGTGGTATTCACCGCTACACACTTGGCGGTTTTACCGATTTAGCCTGCGCAATTTCTACCACGGCTGAAGGCTTGATTGGCGGCTTGCTGCATGTCTACCTTATAAAGCGTAACAAGGGAGCCATGCTGTTCAATCCAAGCGTGGTATTCAGTGTCACTTTTGTAGCAGAAATTGTGCAGATGATTCTGTTACTCGCTGTAGCCAAACCTTTCGACCAAGCCTATGCGCTTGTCTCAGCGATTGCCGCTCCAATGATCATTGCTAACTCGGTTGGTGCGGCACTGTTTATGAGTATCCTGCAAGACCGTAAAACCATTTTCGAAAAATACTCAGCCACCTTCTCCCGCCGCGCATTAAGCATCGCCGATCGCTCAGTTGGTATTCTAAGTACCGGCTTTAACAGTGAGAATGCAGACAAAATCGCCCGCATCATCTACGACGAAACCAAAGTAGGTGCCGTCGCGATCACCGACCAAGAAAAGATCCTAGCTTTCGTTGGTATCGGCGATGATCACCATAAGCCAAATACTCCTATTTCATCGCAAAGCACGCTAGATTCGATGGAAAAGAACGACATCATCTACCTTGATGGTAGCGAACGACCGTATCAATGCTCATTAGCACAAGACTGTAAGTTGGGCTCTGCATTGATAATTCCTCTGCGTGCAGGCAAAGAGGTGGTGGGAACCATTAAGCTTTATGAACCAAAACGCAAACTGTTCTCTACTGCGAATATGTCAATGGCAGAAGGGATTGCTCAGCTTCTTTCAAGCCAAATCTTGTATGGTGATTATCAGCAGCAACAAACGCTACTGGCTCAGGCAGAAATCAAACTGCTGCATGCTCAGGTGAATCCACATTTCTTGTTCAACGCGTTAAATACCATTAGTGCCATCACTCGTCGTGATCCTGACAAAGCACGAGAACTGATCCAAAATCTGTCTCATTTCTTCCGTAGTAACTTAAAGCAGAACATCAATACAGTGACGCTAAAAGAAGAATTGGCGCACGTGAATTCCTACTTATCGATCGAAAAAGCACGTTTTACCGATCGCCTAGAAGTTGAGATTGATATTGAACCAGAATTACTGGATATCAAGCTGCCGAGTTTTACTCTTCAACCTCTGGTCGAAAATGCCATCAAGCATGGTGTTTCTAATATGTTAGAGGGAGGAAAAGTGAAGATTTATAGCCAAGCACACCCTCAAGGCGCGCTGATAACGGTTGAGGACAACGCAGGTAGTTATAAGCCGCCAAAAGAGAATCATTCTGGTTTGGGTATGGAAATCGTCGATAAGCGCTTGTCGAATCAATTTGGGCGTGATTCAGCGCTAAAAATTACCTCTCAGCAGCATCAATTTACTAAAATGAGTTTTATCATTCCCCACTCGCGATAAGCGCAATGAAAACGCACAAAGGTAATCTTGGATGTTAACCGCCCTCGTCATTGATGATGAACAGTTTGCTCGTGAAGAGTTGGCAGAGCTATTGGATGAAACAGGTCAAATTGAGGTGATTGGCGACGCGTCAAACGCCATCATGGGACTGAAGAAAATCAATGAGCTGAAACCAGATGTGGTGTTTCTCGACATCCAAATGCCTCAGGTGACGGGCATTGAGCTGCTGGGAATGTTAGACCCAGAAACTATGCCTTACGTGGTGTTTGTGACAGCTTATGATCAATACGCTATTCAAGCCTTTGAAGACAATGCCTTCGATTACTTACTCAAGCCCGTTGATCCATGTCGTTTGACCAAAACCGTCAAACGCCTTAGCAAGGTGATGAGTCAATCTGCGCTCACTCAGCAACTGTCAGCCATCGCACCAGAAAACCTCGACCAAATTCCATGTATTGGGCACAACCGCATAGTGATCATGGCGACGGAGACAGTTGAGTGTGCTTACAGTGATATTAGCGGTGTACATGTGCGCTCCACCAGCCAAACCGCAAGTACTCAATTGACCCTGAAAACCTTGGAAGAGAAAACGCCACTGGTACGTTGTCATCGACAATATCTCGTAAGTATTAAAGCCATCAGCGAGATTAAGCTATTAGAAAACGGGCTGGCAGAAATCATTACCAAAACAGGCTTTGAGATCCCCGTGAGCCGCCGCTATTTAAAAGTACTCAAAGAGCTACTCGGCATTAGTCATTAGGGTATATACCAAAATAACCCCGAAATGGCTGGGTATAAACCATCACGAATAGATAGAAACCACACAATCAAAAAAGGCGACCTTCTGGTCGCCTTTTGCATATTTTCATCGCCTTAATCAACTTGCTTGATTTGTAGCTCTTTTGGTACTTCGAAGAACATGTTTTCTTCGCGACCAAGCACTTCATCTACGGCTTGCGCCCCAACCAACTCTTTGATGCGATCTAGGATTTGATTAACCAGCTCTTCAGGCGCAGATGCACCAGCAGTCACACCAACCTTGCCTTTACCTTCAAACCATTCAGGCTTAATGTCTTCAGGACAATCTGTTAGGTATCCTGGCGTACCTAGCTTTTCAGCGAGCTCTTTTAAACGCGTTGAGTTTGATGAATTCTTGGAACCTACCACGACCATCACATCTACGTCAGCAGAAAGCTCACGCACAGCATCTTGACGGTTTTGCGTCGCGTAACAGATGTCATCTTTACGAGGACCTTGAATGTCTGGGAATACGCGGCGTAGCTCTTCAATTACGTCAGCGGTTTCATCAACAGACAGTGTCGTTTGACTCACGTAGTGTAGATCAGATGGATCCTTTACGATCGCTTTTAGCTTCTCAACATCCGCAGGTGTTTCCACAAGGTACATACCGCCTGTATCACTTGAATACTGACCCATTGTGCCTTCCACCTCTGGATGACCAGCGTGACCGATCAATACCACTTCCATATTGCGACGGCTTGCACGTGCTACTTCCATATGTACTTTGGTTACCAGCGGACAGGTCGCATCAAACACAGTTAAATCACGAGACTTCGCTTCTTGGCGAACCGCTTGAGATACACCATGAGCGGAGAAAATCACAATGTTGTTGTCTGGCACTTCGTGCAGTTCTTCAACGAAGATAGCACCACGCTGTTTTAAACCTTCAACCACAAAGCGGTTGTGCACTACTTCATGTCGAACATAGATAGGTGGCTGATACATCTCTAGCGCACGTTCTACGATGCTAATCGCGCGGTCAACACCAGCACAGAAACCACGTGGGTTAGCTAACAGGATTTTCATTTCATTGCTCATGGAAGTTATCTTTTATTTGGTTCGCTATTCTACTGACAAAATTTCGACTTCGAAAGTCACGTCTTGTCCCGCGAGTGGATGGTTGAAGTCCACTGTTACTGAGTCGCCAGCAATCTCAGTAATGATGCCCGGGATTTCCATACCATCGGGACCACTGAACGCCATAATAGTGCCGACTTCAACTTCCGTTTCGCCCACAAATTTAGTGCGATCCATATGGTGGATATGGTCTGGATTCGGCATGCCAAAAGCGTCAGCCGCTTTTAGTTCAATTGCCTTTTGTTCACCTACTTGCAAGCCTAATAGGCACTGCTCAAAGTTCTCACTTAAGCTGCCATCGCCCATCACGAACTTAGCAGGCTTGCCCATGTTATGTGTGCTGTCCGCTACAGAGCCATCTTGCATTTTGATGGTGAAATGCAGTGTTACTGCTGAATCTTGATTTATTGTTGTCACGTTACTGCTTCCTTGTTCTTGGGTTTTCCAGCGCTCTATATGATCACTCACCGTGATTACTTTTATTGTACGAAGATACGCGGATTGCGCTCCAACATAATAAAAAGCGTCGTCCGAATCAACGGACGACGCTTAGGGTTATTCGATATATCGCAAAAGATTACTTGTCAGCGTCCTTTTTGCGGAAGCCATCAAGAATGATCATTGCCGCACCAATACAGATAGTTGTATCTGCAAGGTTGAATGCAGGCCAATGGTAGTTCCCCCAGAAGAAGTCTAGGTAATCAACAACAAAGCCATGAACAACACGGTCAAACACGTTGCCCACTGCACCACCAATAATCAGTGCGTAAGCGATGTTGTTCCATTTTTCTTTCGCTGGAAGCTTGCTCATCCAGTAGGTCAAAAGACCTGTAACAACAAACGCGATACCTGTGAACAACCAGCGCTGCCAACCCGCTTGATCGCTCAAGAAGCTGAATGCTGCACCGTAGTTATGAACATAAAGTAGGTTGAAGAATGGCAGCACCTCAATTCGGTTTGCCCATCCGTAGCCCATGTTGTCCATCACCACCAATTTGATGCCAATATCTGCAATAAATACCAGAATTGCTAACCACAGCCAGCGAACTCCAGATTGCTTTAACGTCAGTGCTTTTTCACTCATTACTTTACCTACAAACAGCCCCAGTAAATACTGGGGCTGTTAATTTTAAAAAAAGTTCAGTTGTACTGGGTAATTACGCGAATTTACGTACTTCACCTTCGCCGTCAACGTTAGACACACAACGACCACAGATCTTCTCGTGACCTTCGATTGTGCCTACGTCTGGCGTGTGGTGCCAACAACGGTCACACTTCTCGCCTTCAGCAGCTGCCACTTCAACAAACAAGCCTTCGATATCTGTCGCTTGTGCTGCATCAGTCTTCTCACTTAGAGACTTAACTTTCGCAGCAGAAGTTAGTAGAACAAAGCGCAGTTCATCTTCTAGTTTGTTGATTTTCGCCGCTAGAGCGTCATCAGCAAATAGCGTCACTTCAGCTTGTAGTGCACCACCGATGGTTTTCTCTTTACGCGCATCTTCTAGAAGTTTGTTTACTGCACCACGAACCGCTTGGATCTCAGTCCAAAATTCGTTGTTCAGCTCTTCACCTTCAGCAAGACCGAATAGACCGTCGAACCACTCACCAGTGAATACGAACTTGTCGCGCTCGCCTGGCATTTCGTTCCAGATTTCATCTGCAGTGAACGACATGATTGGCGCCATCCAACGAACTAGCGCTTCTACGATGTAGTAAAGTGCTGTCTGACAGCTACGTTGAGCGTTACCGCCACGTTTTGCTGTGTACTGACGGTCTTTAATTACGTCTAGGTAGAAAGAGCCCATTTCGATTGAACAGAATTGCATTAGACGCTGAGTCACACCGTGTGTGTTGTACTCTTCGTACGCTTTAACAATCTCTTCTTGTGCTGCTAGCGCACGACCAACTGCCCAGCGATCTAGCGCAACCATCTCTTCAACAGGAACGATGTCTGTTTCTGGATTGAAGCCGCTCAGGTTAGCTAGGAAGAAACGCGCTGTGTTACGGATACGACGGTACGCATCTGCGCTGCGTTTTAGGATTTCATCAGAAACCGCAACTTCACCAGTGTAGTCAGTAGATGCTACCCATAGGCGAAGAATGTCAGCACCTAGCTTGTTCGTTACGTCTTTTGGCGCAACCACGTTACCGATAGATTTAGACATCTTACGACCGTGACCATCAACCACGAAACCGTGTGTCAGAACTTGCTTGTATGGTGCTTCGTCTTTCATCGCGATAGATGAAATTAGCGAAGACTGGAACCAACCACGGTGTTGGTCAGAACCTTCTAGGTATAGGTCTGCACTGTTGCCGTTGTACTCTTCACGAGCATCAACAACAGAGAAGTGTGTTACACCAGAATCGAACCATACGTCTAGCGTATCTAGTACTTTTTCGTACTGGTCTGCTTCGTCACCTAGTAGTTCTGCTGAATCAACATCCCACCACGCTTGAATGCCTTTCTCTTCAACCAACAGAGCAACCTTCTCGATAAGCTCTAGTGTGTTTGGATGAAGTTCTGCTGTTTCTTTGTGAACGAACAGAGCAATTGGCACACCCCAAGTACGTTGACGAGAGATACACCACTCTGGGCGACCTTCGATCATACCTTCGATACGGCTTTGACCCCACTCAGGCATCCACTCAACATTCTTGATTGACTCTAGTGCTTTAGCACGTAGGCCAGCTTGGTCCATAGAGACGAACCATTGAGGCGTAGCACGGAAGATGATTGGAGTCTTATGACGCCAACAATGTGGGTAGCTGTGCTCGTAAGCGTGGTGGTGTAGTAGTGCACCTTTTTCTTTCAGTACTTCGACTACTGCATCGTTCGCTTTAAATACGTGCTGACCAGCAAATAGCTCTGTATCTGGTAGGTAAACGCCGTTTGAACCAACTGGGTTTGCTACTTCTAGGTTGTACTTGTTACCAACCGCAAAGTCTTCTTGACCGTGACCAGGTGCAGTGTGAACAACACCAGTACCTGAATCAGTTGTAACGTGATCACCCAGGATCGCCGGTACTGTGAAATCGTAGAATGGGTGTTGGAACTGAGAAAGCTCTAGATCCGCACCTTTTGCAAAGCCTAGGTTGTGGAAGTGCTCGATACCAGCACGATCCATTACGTCTTTCGCTAGCTCAGCAGCAACGATAATACGCTCAGCGTTGTCGCCTTCTGTTTGGATAAGTACGTATTCTAGATCATCACGTAGACATACTGCGCGGTTTGCAGGCAGCGTCCAAGGCGTTGTTGTCCAGATAACGATAGACACGTCACCTTGACCTTCATGACCTTCTGTCAGTTCAAACTTAGATAGCAGTGCCGCTTCGTCAGCCGCTTTAAAACGAACGTCGATAGATGGCGATACTTTATCTTTGTACTCAACTTCTGCTTCAGCAAGAGCTGAACCACAGTCTGTACACCAGTGAACTGGTTTAAAACCTTTCAGTAGGTGACCTTTGCTTGCGATCTTACCAAGAGCACGAATGATGTTCGCTTCAGTTGCGAAATCCATAGTGCGGTATGGCTTGTCCCACTCACCCATGATACCAAGACGCTTGAAGCTCTCTTTCTGACCTTCAACCTGACCGGCCGCGTACTCGCGACATTTCTCGCGGAACTCAGCAGCTGTCACTTTTTGTCCTGGTTTGCCAACTTTCTTCTCTACCATCAATTCGATTGGTAGACCGTGACAGTCCCAGCCTGGGATGTAAGGTGCGTCAAAACCTGAAAGTGTTTTGGATTTAATAATAATGTCTTTAAGAATCTTGTTTAGTGCGTGACCAATGTGAATGTCACCGTTCGCGTAAGGAGGGCCATCGTGCAGTACGAATGACTTTTTGCCTTTCTTAGCTTTACGGATTTCACCGTAAAGATCTTCTTTGTACCAACGCTTAAGCATTTCTGGCTCACGATTGGCCAGGTTGCCGCGCATTGGAAACCCTGTTTCAGGTAAGTTCAGGGTATCTTTATACTCACTCATCGATTCTTAATTCCGTTATATTGGGCGAAAATTAGACATTATGTTGCACGGTGGAATAAACCGCTCAACGCTTAAGCTGACGCAGCCACACCCTTGCTGCTTCAGCATCCAATTCGATTTGTTGTTTAAGTGCTTCAAACGACTCAAACTTTTGCTCATCTCGAAGTTTGTGCAAAAGTTCCACTTCTAGCTGCTTGCCATATAAATTAGCGTGAAAGTCGAATAAGTGTACTTCTAACTGCTGGCGAACACCATTTACTGTTGGTCGTTGACCAATATTAGCGACACCGCCAACTGGCTTATCTCCTAAGCCAAGCGCTTGAACAACATAAACTCCGGAAACCGGAGAAACACAGCGTTTCAAAGGAATATTTGCAGTAGGGAACCCAATGGTTCGACCTAGCTTTCTTCCATGAGAAACACGACCGCTGATGCTGTAATCTCTTCCCAGCATCTCTTGCGCGGAATGCAAATCATCACGAGCCAGCGCTTTACGAATAGCCGTGCTACTCACTCGTAATTGCTGTAAACAAAAGCTTTGGGTACTCACAACTTCAAAGCCGTACTTTTTCCCCGCTTCTTGTAACATTGCAAAGTTTCCTGTTCGACCTTTGCCGAAACAGAAATCATCACCAATGACAAGAAACTTAACACCCAATCGACCAACCAACAAGTCACGGATAAACTCTTCCGCCGTTAGGTCAGCAAAATGACGATTGAAGTTAACACACAGCAGACGATCGATGTCGAGCTTACTCAGCTGAACAAACTTATCACGCAGTCGCGTTAACCTCGCAGGTGCCTTATCTCGAGCAAACAGCTCCATCGGCTGAGGTTCAAAGGTCATCACAACCGAAGGTAACGAAAGTTTCTCCGCTTGTTCAGACACTTGCTGCAATACTTGTTGATGACCTCTATGCACGCCATCGAAATTGCCAATAGTCAACACGCACCCATGATGGTGCGACTTGATATTGTGAATGCCTCTAATCAGTTCCATTGGATACTGCTTTATGCCTCTGTTTTTACTTTGCACTGTGTGAAACTGACGGATTATATACCAATCAACCTTATTCTGTCCCAGCTTTTAGGTCTTTTAAACGTACACCGAGTAAAAACACGACGGCTAGGTAAACACCTGCACCAAGCGCAATCAGCATTCCTAATACGCCACTGCGATGAGCAAAGCTCCAATCTAACCATACCGACATGTCTTCTAGCTGCCACAAAATAGCCGCAACCATCGCAGCTCCCGCGATCATCAAACGTATAATAAAGAGGACTGTACGTTTGGTCACTTGGTACACACCTGCGATATGGAGACCACGGTAGAGTAATGCCATATTTACAAAAGCAGAGAGCGCAGTCGCGATAGCCAGACCAACATAGCCATAGAAATAAGCAAAGATCGCATTGAATACCATGTTAGTTAGCATCGCAATGATGCCGTATTTCACTGGCGTTTTCGTGTCTTGACGAGAGTAGTAACCCGGAGCAAGAACTTTGATCAGCATAAAGTTAAGCAAGCCAGAAGCATACGCTAATAAAGAGAGAGAAGCTTGATGCACATCCTGCGGAGAAAACTCACCACGCATGAACAGCACCATTAACATCGGCTTCGCCAGTACCATTAAACCAAGCATTGCTGGGATTCCCAGTAAGGTCACCATACGAATGCCCCAATCCATGGTGTGTGCAAAGCCTTCACTGTGAGCATCTACGTGCTTACGTGATAACGCTGGGAGAATCACCGTCGCTATCGCAATACCAAACAGGCCTAACGGGAATTCCAACAATCGATCGGAATAGTACAACCAACTGATTGAACCGGTTTGTAGAAAACTGGCAATAAAAGTGTCAAACAGTAGATTGATTTGGCTTACAGACACACCAAATAAAGCAGGAATCATCAAGGTACGGATCTTCACCACCCCCGGATCGCGCCAACCCCATTTTGGCTTGACCATAACTCCCGCTTTAATAAGGAAAGGGATTTGAAATAAGAACTGAACCAACCCACCAAGAAAAACACCAATGGCAAGACCAATCTCTGGTTGTGACATCTGCGGAGAGATAAACCACGCAGCCAAAATGATCATCACATTGAGGAAGACGGGAGTAAAAGAAGAAACCGCAAACTTACCTAGTGTATTGAGAATGGCTCCCGATAAGGCAACAAAAGTGATGAACCATAAATAAGGAAAGGTAATCTTGAGCATTACGCTGGCAAGTTCAAACTTCTCAGCCGCGGGACCACCATGCATCCAGTCTAAAAACCAACCAAAACCAAATAAAGCAGTCACGACGCCAGAGCCAAGAACACCAAGGATGGTAACAATAGAGACAATCACACCCAATGTACCAGCAGCACGAGCAATCAACTCACGAGTTTTGTCCATGTCCCCTTGTGCGTGACTTTCAGTTAATACAGGAACGAAAGCTTGAGAAAATGCGCCTTCAGCAAACAAACGGCGTAAGAAATTAGGAATTTTATTGGCAAAGAAGAAGACGTCGGCACTCGCGCCTGCCCCCATCAAGTTTGCTACTACTACATCACGAACTAAACCTAGGACGCGCGAAATTAATGTCATGGCACTGACGATCATGCCAGACTTGAGCAGTCGTTTACTCACTGTAACCTCGGAATATCACCAAAAGATAGCCAACCCTATTCCTCTAAGCCTTTGAAAGCTACAAATGGGCGTTAAAAATATATCCGGTTATTGTTAGATCTAAGCGGATAAGTATTAGCAATGGTCTAAAAATGCTGTTAGAATCCCCGCCATCTTAACCGCGATAACCTTTCTTACCAAAACTTGTTTTGGCTTCGATGGGTTTTTGCACAAATCATTTGACATTTAGGCGCAAATGAGGGATAGTCCTCGCCCTTAAATTGTCACAGAACTAAGTTTTTGGGAGTTAGACCCTTGGCAAATAGTAAATCTGCTAAGAAGCGCGCTATCCAAGCTGAGAAACGTCGTCAGCACAATGCTAGCCGTCGCTCAATGATGCGTACTTACATGAAGAAAACTGTTGCTGCTATCGAAGCAGGCGACAAAGAAGCTGCAACTGCTGCATTCGCTGCAGTTACACCTATCCTAGACCGTATGGCGACTAAAGGCCTTATTCACAAGAATAAAGCAGCTCGTCATAAGTCTCGTTTCACTGCACAAATCAAAGCTCTATAATAGAGAATTGATTCTACAGTGAAGAAAAAACCGGCTAACGCCGGTTTTTTTATACCTAAAATTCAGCAAAGCTCGAATTCAAGACAATAAAAAAGCTGGCACTGCCAGCTTTTCTAATTTGTGACCTGTCATCACGCGGTTGCTTCTGCACAATAAAGACCATGAAGTGTTTGAATTAGCGCTTTCACTTCATCGCTCTTCAATGTGTAGTAGACCGTTTGTGCTTCTTTTCTCGTCGCAACTAACTCATCACGACGAAGCCACGCTAAGTGTTGAGACAATGCCGACTGGCTCAACTCTAGTTTTGCGCAAAGTTCCCCGACCGAAAGCTCTTGATTATGCAGCATGCAAAGGATTTGTAGGCGTCTCTCATTTGCCATCGCCTTGAGCAGCACGACAGCCTTGGCGGAGTTTTTCTCCATTTCTTGTAGATTCATGCGTTGGACCTCTAGCTACAACTTACTTTTCCCAACCCTGGCCAGTTTGTTGTGTGTTACAGAATTTTATAATTTCGAGTTATAATTTTATCGATAGTAATCTATTTAATTGAGCAACGGAACGTGTTCATTCAAACATTTGGCTAAAATCTGCATCACATACGTTCTTAACCGCTGGATGTTGTATCATTCGTTCCGCAAAAATGACGTAGTACTCTTCTTTTAAGTCTTCAACGTGACCAATCAGTTGTAAGTTTCGGTCATCTTCAATCTCCGACATATAAACTGTTGGAGCCAAAAAGATCACATCATCGCGGTAGCGTGCAAAAGCTTTCATGAGTGCCACATCGTCAAACTCACCCAATACATCCGGTTGTAAGCCTTGGCGATCAAACCACTGCAATACTTTACGACCCATTGCCGTTCGGCTTGCCGGGATCAACAACTTTTTCTTCTCTAAGACTTCAGGAAAGCTCACTCCTGCGATTTCAGACGAAGCAAAAAAGCTCATACTACTTTCACCCAACTTCTTACTGTACAGACCCGGGCTTTGTGTCGAATCTACTGGGCAATCGGAAAGGATCATATCGAGTTTATGTTGTGACAAGCGCTCCAACAGCAACTCGTGTGTTGATTCATAACAACGTAAATGAATGCTGTTGTCTTCAGGAACTGTCGTCATCAAGACTTTGCTGACAAGACGTTTAGAAAGCGCATCGGCGACGCCGACTTCGAAAAGGATATTAGAGTGTTGGCTATAGTTAACAATATCGAGCATTTCGTAGCTCAAACCAAACATACGGTCGGCATACTTAAAAACTAACTGCCCAAGTTCTGTTGGTTCAACTGTACGTCCATTCCGTTTGGTCAACTTCCCCTTCATACGGTCTTCAAGTGCTTTAATTTGTCCGGTAACCGTTTGAGGCGTCAGGAATAACGCATCTGCTGCTTTTGTTACCGAGCCTTGTTTACACACCATCCAGAAGTAATAAAGGTGGTTGTAGTTTAAATGTGACATAGCCAATCCCTATAAAGAAGATGACACTTTTTATATCAAATGTGACACCGACAAACAATAAGTTCGACAAAACCTACATAAAGCTACAAAACATATGGTTTTACCGAAAATATAAGATTCACACTGTCATAAAACTTGAAGCCAAACGCACTTTTTTGATCTTACCCAGAAATAAACCCGCCGATCTATAAGCAATAAATACCCTTAATAATCAACATCTTAATTTGATGTGAAATTTTCTTCACGGATAACTATCAAAAAGAATAATAAAAATCCTCTATAGAAACCTAACTGTAATATTACTGAAATATTTCATCTCTAACATCGCCCTCAGTTTCAACAACAGACCAAATAAACGAACTGAAAGGTCCACGGAGAAAATTATGATGAACCAAGCTACTTCTACAGCAGCACCAATCTCGAGCACGACTCGCTGGTTACGCTGGGCTAACTTGGCATTCATGTTGTATCTGCTTCTTCTAGCAGTATCTATGGTTGGTAGCGGCTTCAAATGGGCGACTGGCGATCAAGCTAAAGTACTCTTTGAATTTGCGTCTCACCCAGTCGCAGGTCTAATGATCGGTTTGGTGGCTACGGCACTGATCCAATCTTCCAGTACCGTAACTTCTATTATTGTAGGTTTGGTTGCAGGTGGTCTACCTGTAGAAACCGCTATCCCTATGGTAATGGGTGCGAACATCGGTACAACCGTAACAAATACACTGGTTTCGCTTGGTCACGTTCGTTGTAAAGACGAATTCAAACGTGCATTCGCAAGCGCAACAATCCACGATTTCTTCAACTTACTTGCAGTACTGATCTTCCTACCACTGGAAATGATGTTCGGCATCCTAGAGAAAATCTCTCACTGGTTGGTGTCACCATTACTAAACACAGGTGATATGAGTATGAAAGGCTTTGATTTCATCAAGCCAATCACGAAACCAGTAGTAAGTGCAATCAAAGAGCCACTAGCAACATTTGGCGACACTATGGGTGGCGTAGCGCTAATCGCTCTAGGTATCGGTACTATCTTCGTAGCTATCACTGTTATGGGTAAGCTAATGAAGAGCCTAATGGTTGGTCGTGCACGTGACATCCTTAAGAACGCAATCGGTCGTGGTCCTATCCACGGTATCGTATCGGGCTCAGTAGTAACTGTTCTTGTTCAGTCTTCTTCTACGACAACAAGTCTAATGGTTCCACTTGTAGGCTCAGGTGTTCTAAAAGTACGTGACATCTACCCGTTCACTCTTGGTGCAAACATTGGTACATGTATCACGGCTCTACTAGCAGCAACAGCGGTATCTGGCGAGTTCGCAGTATTCGCACTACAAATTGCACTAGTACACCTAACGTTCAACATTCTGGCGACACTGTTCATCTTCGGTATCCCGTTCCTACGTGAGATTCCAGTGAAATGTGCAGAAGTGATTTCAGAAATGGCGATTAAGAACAAAGCAGTTGTAGCAGGTTACCTACTAGCAGTATTCATCGTGCTACCAGGTTCTATCCTTGCTCTGACAGCATAATAATAAGATTACCATCGCTTATTTAGGCTCCACTTCGGTGGAGCCTTTTTCCGTTTTGGGGAAGCGAGAAGCGCTCTCATTTCTTAATCACGCAGTAAACTATGGTAAAAGAGATTCCCGACGACGCTCCTTCTTCGCTTTCGGAAATGACACCGTTTGATTTCAGAGTGATTGAACGTCATCCTCAAGAGCGCGGCGCGAGCGAGTTGGGGATCTTTTATTCCCTCTCACGTCTCGAAGCGAAGCGTTCCTCAGGGCAAAGCCCGCTCCCGGCTCTCGAAGCGCAGCATTCTATAGGGTGAAGCCCGTTCCCTTCTTTCCCTGCCCTTCAGGCGTAAAAAAGCCGCCATGCAGGCGGCTTAGAAAACTCAACATACTCGTTAAACTGAGAACGGGTACTGAATTGGATCGTGATGCTCGTAACCTTCTACCCAGAAGTCATCTAGGGTTACCCATGTTTCTAAATCTTCTAGCGATTTAATTTCTGGGTTGATGTGGAAAGTTGCGGCTTTTAGTGGCTCACGTTTCAACTGAATGTCACGCATTGGTGCAAGCTGATCTTCGTAGATGTGTGCGTTAACAATCTTGTGGTATGCCTGACCAGGTTTCTTGCCCGTGATTTGCGCCATGATTGCCAAGAACACATACACTTGAACCATATTGAAATTCAGACCTAGCGGGACATCACAAGAGCGTTGCGTGCTGTTTAAGTAGAGCGTGTCACCTAACAGTGAGAAGTGGTGGCTGTACATACATGGACGCAAACAACCCATGTGGAATTCACCCGGGTTGTAGAAGTTTAGGATTTCACCACGGTCATCAACACCACGCGTTAAATCATCCACAATCTTACGCAGTTGGTCGATATGACCGCCATCTGGCTTCGCCCATGAACGACCTTGAACGCCATATACACGTCCCATGTCATCTTCACCTTTGCGGAACGGGTTGTTTAGCCATGCTTCATTTAGGTTTGCGTTCGCATCCCACGTTTTCGTACCTAGCTTACGGAAATCTTCTGCGTTGTCGTAGCCACGAATGTAGCCAAGTAGCTCAGCAACTGCCGCTTTCCAAAAGCTCTTACGTGTCGTAACTAATGGGAATTGGTTGTTGGCAACATCGTAGGTCAAGTCTGCGTTGATCACCGTTAGGCAGCGTTTGCCTGTGCGCTCGTTTTCAACCCAAGTGCCTTGGTCAACGATACGCTGACACAAATCTAAATACTGTTTCACACCAATTCCTTACTTCGTTTCTGCTTGGACTTTGTCTTGGTAAAGACCACGTTTGTACGCCCAAACCATCATAAGAACACCCAGAATGATCATCGGTGACGATAGGATTTGTCCCATCGAAATGTAACCACCAAATAGACCAAGCTGTGCATCCGGTTCGCGAACAAACTCAACTAGGAAACGGAATGTACCATATCCAGCTAAAAATAGCCCTGATACCGCACCTAAAGGACGAGGCTTTTTGATGAACCAGTTCAGAATGAAGAACAGCACAATGCCCTCTAGGAACATCTCATAAAGCTGAGATGGGTGACGAGGCAGTGGGCCACCATTCGGGAAGATGATCGCCCATGGCACATCTGTTACGCGTCCCCAAAGTTCACTGTTCATGAAGTTACCCATACGCCCCATGCCAAGACCAAACGGCACGAGCGGAGCCACAAAGTCAGCCACACCGAAGAAAGTTCGACCATTCTTATGTGCGTACCAGAACATTGCCGTGATAACACCTAACAAACCGCCGTGGAATGACATGCCGCCAGTCCAAACTTTAAATAGGTATAGGGGGTCTGCTAAGAACAAATCAAAGTTGTAGAAGATAACGTAGCCAACTCGACCACCAATCACTACCCCAAGGAAACCAGCGAACAACAAGTCTGAAACTTGTTCACGCGTCCAACCACTACCCGGTTTATCTGCGCGACGATTTGCCAACCATAGTGCGAACATAAAGCCGACTAGGTACATCAAACCGTACCAACGAACAGAAACAGGACCAATAGAGACTAAAACCGGATCAATATTGGGAAATTCTAAGTATCCCTGAGACATAACTCATTCTCTTCTTATTACTAATAAAACAGGTGGACTTTACAGCAGCATGGTCGCTGCAACAAACATCAAGAACACAGCAAAGATCTTTTTTAAGACTGCCGTAGGAAGGTTGGTTGCCATTTTAGCGCCGACTTTCGTCGTGAGCATCGACGTCATCGCTATCGCCGCTAAAGCTGGTAGGTAAACATAGCCAATACTGTAGTCAGGTAACCCCTCAACTTTGTAGCCATGCAAGATAAATCCAATCATGCCTGAAATCGCAATGACACAACCGCATACCGATGAGGAGCCAACCGCTTTGCGCATTTCAATGCCATGCTTGTTTAAGAAAGGCACCGACAGAGAACCACCGCCAATACCAGCAAGACTAGAGACGACACCAATTCCCGTTCCGTACATCATAGTGACCGGACTACTCGGCATTGGCTTCTCACTTTTCGTCTTGATGGAGCGAAACATTTGTATTGCTAAGCACAGCACAATCACACCGAAGACTTTCGGTAGGTAATGAGTCGGGATCCATTCCGCGATATTAGCCCCAACAAAACCACCGATAACCACGCCAGGCATCAACCATTTGACGACAAACATATCGACATTCCCAAGCTTCAGGTGGTTCAGTGCAGAAGAACCTGACGTGACAATGATACTCGCCAATGACGTTGCTAATGCCATATGCATGCTCATTTCAGGAGAGATACCAGCAAGAGGAAGAAGGTATAGTAACGCAGGTACGACAATCAGCCCGCCTCCGATACCAAGAAGCCCCGCCATCACGCCTACAAAAGCGCCTAGCGCGAGCAATAATATAAATAAAGAGATGGTCACTGTTACCCTACTTCTTACCTGCACGAATAAAGCCGGCAAAGCCTTGCTGGATAAAGAAATCATGCATCATTTGATGGATTTCTTGCCCGTAAGAGCATGACATGGCTTTCTCGACGAGTTTTTCTAGTTCTTTTTGTTGGCTATGACGAATCAAATACTTCACCTTAGCCACGTTCGAGGTGTTCATGCTCAAACTGTTGTAGCCTAAGCCCAACAGGAGCAGCGCACCAAATGGATCACCTGCTAGCTCACCACAAATACACACAGGTACTTGATACTGGAGGCAAACATCGTGAATTTGTTTTAACGCTAACAACACCGCCGGATGCATGGATTCATAGACATCCGCAACACGGGAATTGTTCCGATCAACTGCCAACAAATATTGCGTTAAGTCGTTAGTACCCACCGAAACAAAGTCAACACGATGAGCAATGGCCGGTAACAAGTACACCATTGATGGGACTTCTATCATCACCCCAACCTTTGGTGCTTGAATTCGCTCATCCAGCAACACGACTTCACTGTACGCTTGATTGATAAGCGTAATCGCGTCATCGAGCTCTTTTATTCCCGAAACCATAGGAAGCAAAATACTTAAATTGCCGCTTTCAGCACTCGCCCTTAGCATCGCTCTCAGTTGGATCAAAAAGATATCCGGATGATCCAAAGTAAAACGAATACCGCGCCAGCCCAAGAACGGATTATCTTCATCAATCGGCAGATACGGCAATGGCTTATCACCACCGATGTCCAAGGTACGCATCACAACGCGCTGATTCGGATAACTATTAAGAATTGCTTGGTACTGATGATACTGCTCATCTTCTGAGGGAAAGTGATGCTGAAGTAAAAAAGCGATTTCTGTTCGATACAGACCAACGCCATCGACACCTGAGTTGATCGCGATATTGCTATCGGCACTCAACCCCGCGTTAAGCATCACTTCAATGTGGCAATCGTCTTTTGTAATGGCTGGCAGTGCCAAGTCTTTGTTCACCATGGCGAACAGTTCAGACTCCTCACTCACAAGGCTACGATACTCGCGTAGAAGCTGCCTGTTAGGTTCTAAATAGATCTCACCAGTGTAACCATCCACAATCCCCTTCTTGCCATTCACGACACTGGTGTTAATGTTCGCGCCCATGATGGCAGGTACACCCAATGCCCTTGAAAGAATCGCCGCGTGAGAGTTCGCTGCACCTTCCAATGACACGACCGCTAAAAGGTGTTGTTTTGGAATCGACGCTAATAACGTGGCCGTCAGTTCATTGGCAACCAAGATCACCGGACGATCGATCGAGGCATGTTCTTGCTCGCTATTGTGCAAGAAATAGAGCAGGCGTTGTCCTAATTCACGAATATCTTGCGCACGTTCACGCAGGTACACATCCGACATACGTGCAAAGCGGTTCGAATAGGTCTCAACAACTTGTCGCAACGCCCAATCTGCTCGGTCGCCTTTCTCGATCTGCTTCTTCAGATCACCACGCAACATTGGATCGTTAAGTAAGTGGGTAAAAAGGTCGAAGATCGCCAAGGCATCTTTATTGATTTCGCTGTCGAACTTTTTCCGCATACGGCGAAAATCACTCAATGCCCTCTCTACTGCAACCGCTAAAAGTTCATGCTCACGCTCTTTATCTAACGCTGACGCAGGAAACACATCATTTAAGTTTGGTTGTGTATTATCAAACCAGAACTCACCAATCGCTACCCCAGTTGAAGCCGGTAGGCCTTTGATCACCGTAGGTTTGGAAGCAAGTTGCCAATGACCGAGGTTTTGCGCATGGGCAATGAGCACCGCAAGCTGTGCCGATAGGGTAACAAGGAAAGACTCTTCCATCTCACTGAACAAACGTGGTGTTTTCTGCTGGATAACCAACACGCCAAGTACTTGTTTGCGATGAATGATTGGCGTACCAAGGAAGGAGTGATAAACCTGCTCGCCTAATTGGGGGAAGAATTTGAAATCAGGGTGAGTGGAAGCTTCTGCTAAGTTAAGTGGCTCTGCACTGCGCTTCACCAAACCAACCAAGCCTTCATTGAAGTTGATATGGATGCTATCGCCTTCAAAAATAAGGCCTTGAGTTGCCATTAACTCAAGGCGCTGCATTTCTTCGTTAGCAAGATAGATAGTACAACATTCAGTGCATAGGGCGGCACAAGTCTCTTTTACCAATATATCGAGTGCCAGATGCACATCATCGACTCTGGAGACTTTCTCAACTATTTCCCTTAGCTGACTGAGCATGTTAACCCTCTATCTACGTTGCTTTTTTCTTTTCCCTTTCGTCTTACGCTCTCGAAAAGGCATGGCTAAAGATGCAAACTCTTTCATTGCTCGACGGTATACGTCACGTTTGAAAGAAACAACTTGCCTAACTGGATACCAGTAGCTTACCCAGCGCCAACCATCAAATTCAGGGGATTTCCCGCGCTGCATATTGATGCGAGACTCATCGCACTCTAATCGCAGCAGAAACCATTTCTGTTTTTGGCCGATACAAACAGGCTTGGAGTCCCAACGCACCAATCGCTTTGGTAGCTTATATCTTAACCAATGACGACTTGTAGCGATGATCTTAACGTCTTTTTTCGTCAGACCGACTTCTTCATATAACTCCCTGAACATGGCTTGTTCAGGTGTTTCACCTTCGTCAATCCCACCTTGTGGAAATTGCCATGAGTGTTGCCCGTATCGTTTAGCCCAGAAGACCTGACCATGGTTATTACATATCACAATACCAACATTGAGTCGGTAACCATCGCCATCTATCACTGGCTAACCTCTATGAATAATTTTTTATTACCGTGATTTTTCCACATATCCCCATTACTAGCAAACTTACTGATGTGATATGAGCAAGATTTATTACCTTTCGCCCCGTTTTGGATATCTTTTGAACAGACATTATTTTATCAACACAAGTTTGAGACATAGCCCACATTTATTCACCTTTTCTGTGAATAACTTTGTGAAGAAAACGCTATCAACAAAGAATTTTGTTCAAAACCATTATTGTCGACATTTATAAAGGCTCAACCAAAAATAGATAACTAAATGATTAAAAAGGAATAAAAAGCAATATTGATGATTTATTGATCTTATTTGCCTTGATGATCTTTTCATCAAATACAGATCGGTCAAAGATCGCACAATCGGTTATTTATCCACATTCGACAGGTAGGACTTCATGGCATCTCAATAAAAGCAAGTCTCAATCGCTACCTAAACCCCTGTTTATTCATCCAGCTCAGCTAGAGATCCTATTGGTCACTTCCTAATCTGTGGATAAGTTATGAATTGATCATTCTTAATCCAGCTCGATGAAATCTTAGACAGAGGATTTTATTCAAATTTGTTAGACTAGATGTTTTCCAATACCACCTTGTCATTATGAAACCAGAACCACAATCCGAAGCTGAACTGATGGAACGCGCGCACGACATTGCTGGCTTAAGCTTTGCTGAGCTTGCCGAAGAGGCTGGCATGACCGTTCCAGAGAACTTGAAACGCGACAAAGGTTGGGTTGGTCAATTGCTTGAATGGCATTTGGGTGCGCCTTCGGGTAGTAAGCCGCAACAAGATTTCGCTAAACTTGGGATCGAACTAAAAAGCATTCCGATCAGTTATTCTGGTAAGCCATTGGAAACCACTTTTGTCTCTGTAGCACCATTGACTGGTGTACAAGGCTTAACATGGGAAACCAGTCACGTACGCAACAAACTTTCCCGCGTACTTTGGGTTCCCGTGGAAGGCGAGCGCGAAATTCCTTTAGCAGAGCGACGAGTTGGCAGTCCATTGATTTGGTCACCAGACCAGGAAGAGGAGCTAGTCCTAAAAAACGATTGGGAAGAGCTGATGGAAATGATCGTGTTAGGTAAGTTTGATCAAATTTCCGCCAGACATGGAGAGGCACTGCACTTACGACCGAAAGCTGCAAACGCAAAAGCTTTAACAGAAGCATACAGTTCAAATGGTAAACCGATCAAAACCCTGCCTCGCGGATTCTACCTCAGAACACAGTTTACTGAGCAGATCCTACTGAAGCACTATATCAACGCTCAATCCGAGTAACTAGGTTCTGTTGGTCTTTTGCGGTTCATTTCTACAGCGTTATCGGCTTCTCATGTAGGCGAGCTACGCTTCAAAGCCTTTGTCTTGTAGAGATTTCCCACAAAGTGCGGCAAAAATCAGCTCAAAAGATCAACAGCCCCTAATGCGTTACCAGTGACAATTCAATATCACAATATGAGGCTGCGCCATCGCTACCAAATTCATCGTACGCGTTGTGCAGTCTTAAATAAGCTTTATCAATCCCCAACCTAAGCAGTTCTTCTTTCACCAAGTCTAACGATCCAAAGTGAATCGGATCTTCGCCATCTTTGATCGGCTCAAGTTGGTGTTTGTACTCCACTGCTAATAGATAGTCAGAGACATCAGAACAACCTATCACAAAGACCTTCGGTGTTTTGTAGGAGTCTTTGTGGTGGCCATGCAACCACATGTCGAGTTGATGCTTCTGCATAATGCACCTCCTTCACAAGATCTTTTAAGTCTAGTTACCGTATTGATAACTTTCGAGTTAACTACAAAGCGAAAGTTAAATCATTTGCGACAGCGACTAAAAATCCCCTATATTGGAATGACTTATTCAGTCGGTAATTCTTCAAGGACGTGAAATGCAATATACAAAACTACCGCACTCATCACTCGAGATCAGTAAGATCTGCCTTGGCACTATGACGTTTGGTGAGCAAAACACCGAACAAGAAGCGTTTCAACAACTCGACTTCGCCCTCGACCGTGGCGTGAACTTTATTGATACTGCAGAGATGTATCCCGTTCCACCAAAAGCAGAAACACAAGGACTCACTGAGCAATATATTGGAAATTGGTTAGCGAAAAGTGGCAAGCGCGAAAAAGTGGTATTGGCAACGAAAGTCGCTGGTCCACGCAACGTGCCTTATATTCGAGAGAACATGAGTCTGAATCGTCGCCATATTCATACCGCTATCGATGACAGTCTCAAGCGTCTACAAACCGATTATGTCGATCTATACCAATTGCACTGGCCACAACGCCAAACCAACTGCTTTGGTCAACTCAACTACCCTTACCCAGATAAGCAAGAAGAAGTCACACTGATCGAAACACTTGAAGCACTGACCGAACTAGTTAAAGCAGGCAAGGTACGTTACATAGGTGTATCGAACGAAACCCCATGGGGTGTGATGTCACTGCTGCGTTTAGCAGAAAAACACGATCTGCCTAGAATAGTTTCAATCCAAAACCCATATAACTTGTTGAACCGCAGCTTTGAAGTTGGTTTGTCTGAAATCAGCCATTATGAAGGCGTTCAGCTACTTGCTTACTCACCTCTAGCCTTTGGTTGTTTAAGCGGTAAATACCTCAACGATGCGAAGCCAGAAGGTGCCCGATGCACTATTTGGGAACGCTTTGCTCGTTACTTCACTCCACAAGGCGTGAAAGCAACAGAAGCATACGTCAATCTAGCTCGTGACCATGGTTTGGATCCTTCGCAAATGGCACTTGCCTTCGTCAATCAGCGACCATTTGTGGGTTCTAATATCATTGGCGCTACTAACCTAGAACAACTTAAATCCAATATCGACAGTATCGATGTTCACCTCAGTGAAGCGTTACTAAATGATATCCAAGCGATTGGCACCACTTACTCAAACCCTTGTCCGTAAGACTTCATGTTGACGTGACCAACACACTAAAGTAACGGACACTAAAAACAAAACGGGCTGACCATAATGGTCAGCCTGTTTTGTTTCTATCAAGCCCAAATTGAACCAAGTGCATTAAGGAAAGTTCAATTTGGGCTTTTGATTACGTCAGTATTCGCGAAGTTAAAACTCGGCGAAGATGGCGAACTCGACGATCAACTTTTACGGCGTCTGGGACGCTAGTTCGAGTTGAGCGGCCGTCTTTATCTAAGCCAATATCTTTTAGCAAGTGTTCGTTAGTCCATGGAATATCATGTGAGCTACGACGAACCATACGTTGCCATTGTTTTTCTTCACGTTTTAGATCTGCTTTCAATAGCACAGTTGCTAGTTTCAGATAGATAGAGTGACGCATAACTTATTCTCCAAATTGCGATAAAGGATCGACTGGGAAAAATAGTGCGTAATTGGACAGAAAAATTCTGTTGAGACTAAGCCGCTACTTTTCCGCAGCCTAGTAAAAGAGATAGGTTACGGATTAATTTAATCTAATGAGCCAGTGGCATCCTGTTTAGTCGCATCAAAGGTTGAGCGAACAGCAGGCATACGATCAGCGCAAGCAGTGGTGTTAACAACGTAATGTTTCATCTTGCGCCTCCTAGCTAAAAATTAATCCGTGATTGATGTGGTATAACTCTTTGAGTTACGGCTAAATTGTAAGCAACGGAGGATATTTATCAAACAATTTTTATCCTTTCGATTAAAAACAAACCAATGACCTAAAATTAGGTTTCATATGGTTTTTTGAATAACATATTCAACTAAGGAATATATAAAACATCGAGTTTTATAAATAACCGAATTCTATTCACAAAAAAGGAGCGCATATGCACTCCTTTTTGGGATAAGTTGTTTCGTCAGCACTTACTGATTCAAATTAGATTAAACCGTCTGCTCTGAAATCAAATTATGCTTGTTCAATAGTCGATACATGGTTGCGCGCGATACGCCAAGCTCTTTCGCTGCGTTCGATACCTGACCGGAATGTGATTCCAACACAACAAGCAGTGCATCACGCTCGCTCTTTTCACGAATTGACTTCAAGCTACGTTTAGAATCATTGCGTTGCGGAAGATCAAGATGATGTTCTTCAATCATTACGCTATCCGACATCAGTACAGCACGTTTGACTTGGTTCATCAACTCACGCACGTTACCTGGCCAGAAGTAACGTGTCAGTGCTTTCAGCGCATCTTCAGAAAAGCTTTTCGCCTGCGAGTTATATTCTTTTGAGAACTCTTGTAGGTAGAAGCGCGCTAATAGTGCGATATCACTTGCGCGTTCTTTCAAGCTTGGCACATTAATGCGAAGCACATTGATGTAATGGTAAAGCTCTTCATTGAAGTCACCATCAATCAGTGCTTTTTCAACATCAGAAGAGTTAGCAGCAAGAATACGAACGTTAACATTTTTCGCACCATCACGAGTTTCAATCGTGCCTTCTTGCAAGAAACGCAGAAGGTTCATCTGCTGTTCTTTAGAGATGGTCAAGATATCGTTGAAAAGCACGGTACCACCATCAGCCTGCTCAAGCAGACTTGCTTCCATATCGTCATCAGCATCAATGCCAAAGACTTCGGCTTGGAAGCGTTGCTCGTTAAGCGCGCGACAGTTAATTGATAGGAATGGCTTGTGAGAACGTGAGGATACTTTATGAATCGCACGTGCAACAGCTTCTTTGCCTGTACCGCTTTCACCATAGATTAGAATACTTACATCGGTTGGACCGATACGTTTCACTTGGTCACGTAGACGTTTCATTGGGATAGATTCGCCGATCAGCCCCATGTCTAAGCTGCTACCAAAGCTTGGCCATACTTTTTTCTCTAGCTTCAACATACCAAGTTGGTGACCAATGGTACTCAATAGCTGTGCATCAGGGATTGGTGCCGTGAAAAAGTCGATACAGAAGTTCACAATGAACTGACAGATGGTATCAGTTCCGAGTTGAGATTCACGGATGAAGGCTAACCAACGAACGTGCTTGTGAGAACTCACTAAGTTCGCCAAACCATTAAGACTGAACTCGTCATGGCTAAGGTCAACTATACCAATACATGGACCAATATCTTCTAACAATGTGTTGGCTTTACGTAAATCACCCACTTGGTGACATTTCCATCCCACTTGCTCTAGCACCGAAAGCCAAGGTTCATAAGTACCGCCAACTACTACAAGCGATCCCGGAATGGAATCCATCTTAAACTGCCCAGCCATTCTCTAACCCTTATTGATTGTTCATAGAAATTTCGCGCCACAAACCCATCTTTGCGAACGGGTAACATTATCGAGACTACGCGCGCTGAAGTCTGTCTCAATATTAAGACTATGCAACAGATTGAGATTTGGCGAATGCTTATTTAGACCTCTTATATACAATCAAATGCAAACAGTTGAATTTATTCAAATTAAAGATACAAAAAAACCACCCGAAGGTGGTTTTTTCATTACTCAGCGAGGAGATTACGCTTGTGGGCGCATCGCTGGGAATAGGATCACGTCACGGATAGTGTGCGTGTTAGTCAGCAGCATAACTAGGCGGTCGATACCGATACCTTGACCTGCTGTTGGTGGTAGACCGTGCTCTAGTGCAGTGATGTAGTCTGCATCGTAGAACATTGCTTCGTCATCACCAGACTCTTTCGCTTCCACCTGTGCTTTGAAACGCGCGTCTTGGTCTTCTGCATCGTTAAGCTCAGAGAAGCCGTTTGCTACTTCACGACCACCGATGAAGAACTCAAAGCGGTCTGTGAAGAATGGGTTGTCATCGCTACGACGAGCCAGAGGAGAGATGTCCGCTGGGTAGCCAGTGATGAACGTTGGCTGCATTAGCTTAGGTTCTGCAGTTTCACCGAAGATTTCTTCAAGAAGCTGACCACATGTCCAGAAAGGTTCGACTTCAACGTGCACTGATTTCGCGATAGAAACCATTAGGTCACGGTTTTGAATGTCTTCTTCTGTTAGCGCTTGGATTTGTGCGTGGTCTGGGTTGTAGTGCTTGATTGCTTCAAACATGCTCATACGAGTGTAAGTGCCACCAAACTCAACCGTGTCATCACCGTAAGGCATTGACGTTGAACCTAGAACTTCTAGAGCGACTGAGCTTAGTAGTTCTTCAGTTAGGTCCATAAGATCTTTGTAATCCGCGTACGCCATGTAGAATTCCATCATTGTGAATTCTGGGTTGTGACGTGGAGAAAGACCTTCGTTACGGAAGTTACGGTTGATTTCGAATACGCGATCAAAACCACCAACAACTAGACGTTTCAGGTATAGCTCAGGCGCGATACGTAGGTACATTGGCATGTCTAGTGCGTTGTGGTGCGTGATAAATGGACGCGCACTCGCACCGCCAGGGATAACGTGCATCATTGGCGTTTCAACTTCCATGAACTGTTTAGAGATCATGAAGTTACGGATTGCAGACATTACTTTAGAACGTACTACGAACGCTTGACGAGAATCTTCGTTAACGATTAGGTCAACGTAACGTTGACGGTAACGCATCTCTTGGTCAGTTAGACCGTGGAACTTCTCTGGTAGTGGACGAAGTGCTTTAGTTAGCAACTCGTACTCTTCCATGTTCACGTATAGGTCGCCTTTACCTGATTTGTGCAGCGCACCTTTAACACCGATGATGTCACCGATATCAAGACCTTGGTATTTGTCTTTTAGTACTTTTTGAACCGCTTTGTCAGCGTAAGCTTGAATACGACCAGAAGTCTCTTGGATTACTAAGAATGGACCACGCTTAGCCATGATACGACCAGCGATTGCAACTACGTGGTTAAGCTCTTCTAGCTCTTCCTTCGTCTTTTCACCGAACTCTTTTTGAAGGTCGCCCGCTAGTGCGTCACGACGGAAGTCGTTTGGGTGGCCATTTGCTTTGCAGCTCTTTCGGATTTCATCCAGTTTAGCGCGGCGTTCAGCAATTAGCTTGTTTTCTTCTTGTACAGTTTCGTTTTGAACAGCATCAGTCATTTTCGATGTATCCTGTTTTTGTCGGTGAAAAGCTTTATAGACCTGATTTCAGGCTAGCTTCAATAAATTTGTCCAGATCGCCATCAAGAACCGCTTGAGTATTACGGTTTTCAACGCCCGTACGGAGGTCTTTAATGCGTGAGTCATCCAATACGTAAGAACGGATCTGGCTACCCCAGCCAATGTCAGACTTAGCGTCTTCATTAGCTTGTTTTTCCGCGTTTTGCTTTTGCAATTCAAGCTCAAATAGCTTCGCTCGAAGCTGTTTCATTGCCTGATCTTTGTTCTTATGTTGAGAACGGTCATTCTGACACTGAACCACTGTGTTCGTTGGTACGTGTGTAATACGAACCGCAGATTCGGTGGTGTTTACGTGCTGACCACCAGCACCTGACGCACGGTAAACGTCGATACGTAGGTCAGATGGGTTAATGTCGATATCAATGTTTTCATCAATCTCTGGGTAGATAAACGCAGAAGCAAATGAAGTATGACGACGACCGCCTGAATCGAATGGCGATTTACGAACTAGGCGGTGAACGCCTGTTTCTGTGCGTAGCCAGCCGTAAGCGTACTCACCAGAGATCTTCACTGTTGCGCCCTTAAGACCCGCAACTTCGCCTTCCGATACTTCGATCACCTCAGACTTGAAGCCTTTTGCTTCAGCCCAACGTAGGTACATACGTAGCATCATGTTGGTCCAGTCTTGTGCCTCTGTACCACCGGAGCCAGCTTGCAAATCAATGTAGCAATCAGAGCTGTCATGGTCACCAGAGAACATACGACGGAATTCAAGCTGTTCTAGCTTCTCTTCCAACTCAGCAAGTTCTGGTTCGATTTCGTCAAACGTTTCTTGATCTTCTTCTTCAACCGCAAGCTCAAGAAGACCTTCAACGTCCTCTACACCTTGCTCTAGTTGATCGATAGTTTCAACAACCGCTTCAAGAGATGCACGCTCTTTACCTAGTGCTTGTGCACGTTCTGGTTCGTTCCATACATCTGGTTGTTCAAGTTCTGCGTTGACTTCTTCTAGACGCTCTTTCTTAGCGTCATAGTCAAAGATACCCCCTCAGGACATTCGTGCGCTCAGACACGTCCTGTAGACGGTTTTTAATTGGATTGATTTCAAACATGTTGGCTCAACATTTTAGAATAGAATTTAACCGAGAAATTCTACTCAAAAATGTGACCGAGATACAGGAAAATTTCGGCTGGGAAATCAGATTGCAATTAGAGAGAGCACGGTCATAAAATTTTTGCCCCACAAAAAGGCGACCGTACTCTAAAAGAAGTGACTTTCTAGGTCCTACTTAGCTTCAATGTGATCAATCATTAACTGTAATGATTGATTGCCGCGAAACTCATTCACATCCAACTTATACGCGAGGCGTACTGTTTTCACTGATGCATCCGGCCAACGACGCAAGTCAACATTAAATGCAATGCCATCGATCATGACGTTTGTTGGATGACCTTTGAAAAGTGGTTCTAGCATCAGCTTAAGGTGCTTCTCACCGACCAGTTTCTGGTGCAATACTTTGAACTCACCATCAAAGATAGGTTCTGGGAACGCTTGCCCAAAAGGACCACCTGAGCGCAATTGTTCAGCAACATTCATCGAGAACTCTTCGGGTTTAAGCTCGCCGTCCGACATTACCACACCTTTCAGCGCCGCTTCGTCCAGTTCTTTCTTCACGACTTCATCAAACAAACGGCTAAAGCGCTCGAAGTCTTGTTCTTTGATGGTCAAGCCTGCCGCCATCGCGTGTCCACCAAATTTGATGATCAAGCCTGGGTTTTGCGTATCGATGAAATCCAGCGCGTCACGCATGTGTAGCCCCGGAATAGAGCGACAAGAACCTTTAATTGTCCCCTCTCCGCCATCGGCAAAGGCGATAACAGGACGATGGAACTTCTCTTTAATGCGCGAAGCAAGAATACCGATAACACCTTGGTGCCAATCACGTTGGAACAGTGCTAAACCGTAAGGCAATTCACTGTTTTCACCAAATTGAAGACGCTCACAAAAAGCCATCGCTTCTTGCTTCATCCCTTCTTCAATCTCTTTACGGGTTTGGTTCAAACCATCCAACTCACTCGCCATACGACGCGCCGCATGGATGTTGTTACACATCAGTAGTTCAACACCGAAAGACATGTCATCCAAACGACCTGCGGCATTAATACGAGGACCAAGTGCAAAGCCAAAATCAGATGCAACCAAACGACGAGCATCTCGCTTCGCGACTTCAATCAGAGCTTGAATTCCCGGGCGTGCTTTGCCTGCACGAATACGCTGCAAGCCTTGGTGCACAAGAATGCGGTTATTTTCATCCAGCGGCACAACGTCGGCGACGGTGCCGAGAGCAACCAAGTCGATCAACTCCATCAACTTAGGCTCTTGCATGCCTTGCTGCGCGAACCAATTTTGTTTACGCATGTACACACAAAGCGCCATCATCAAATAGAAAGCAACGCCAACCCCTGCCAATGCTTTCGATGGGAAAGCACAGCTGTCAAGGTTCGGGTTCACCATGGCATCCACATTCGGCAGCTCTTGCCCTGGTAAGTGATGGTCAGTAACCAGTACAGTAATGCCGTTTTCTTTGGCGTAGCGAACCCCTTCAATCGACGACACACCGTTGTCTACCGTCATAATCATCTCAGCACCCAGCTCTAACGCCTGGTCCACGACTTCAGGACTGAGGCCGTAGCCATCTTCAAAGCGGTTCGGCACCAAGTAGTCCACGTTATTACTGCCAAGCATACGTAGGGCAAGCACTGACAACGCCGAGCTAGTCGCGCCATCAGCATCAAAATCGCCAACGACAATAATGCACTTTTGCTCATTAATGGCTTGGAACAACAACTCAACCGCCTGGTCAATGCCACCCAACTGTTGGTAAGAATGTAAGCCACGAGCAGAAGTCTCTAACTGTGCTACATCTGTGATACCACGGTTAATGTAGATGCGCTTGAGAATAGGTGGAATGGAATCGGGAAGAAGAGAAAGATCCGGTTCAGGACGTCGTTGAATTTCTATCATGTTTGAAAAGAGCCAACGAATATCGCTGGCTCTGCTCCTTAAAGGATTATTGTTGCTCTAAACGTTTTAGTAGTTCAGCCGGTGGAAGGTAACCGCCTACGAGTTCACCACTTGGTAGGAAGATTGCTGGCGTACCAGAAATACCAAGTTCACGACCTAGGTTGTAGTGCGCTTGAATGGTTTCTTTGCACTGTTTTAGATCTTTCGCTGGATTGTCGAAAGTGCGCTCAACTTTTGCATTGTGCATTGCTGATTTCGGATCTTCTGCACACCAAATTGTCGCCATTTGTTCAGCAACTGGACCTGTTGCACCTTGACGAGGGTACGCCATGTAACGAACAGTAATACCCAAGTCGTTGTAACCTTGCATCTGGCTGTGTAGACGTACACAGTAACCACACGTGATATCGGTAAATACCGTCACCACATACTTCTCGTTGTCCGCTTTGTATTCAATCACGCTATCAGAGAACTTCGCGATTTTCTCTGCGTTCAATGGTGCTTGACGCTCAGCAATCACGTCTTTGTAGCCGCCGTTATCATCAATGGCGTAAAGTGTACCGGCAATAAAGTGGTTGCCATCGTTTGATGCGAACAACACACCACCATTGGTTTGGATTTCTAATAGTCCAGCAACGTCTGATGGTTGGATATCAAGAATAGACACACCCAGCTTAGAGAACTTCGCTTTTAGCGCAGCTTCATCAAAGTTCTGTTTTGCCGCTGGCGCGACTTGTTGTGCAGGAGTTTCCGTTTTTGCCTGACTTTCTTCAGCACCACAAGCGGTTACGAAAAACGGTAAAGTCAGCAGAGTTAGTCGGCGTAATACGCTCATTAAATTCACCTTAAAATAAAATCTTTTCATCCAATGAGACAAAGGATGAACCAAACCATCATTATGCTCTTGGGTGGTGTTGACTGTGGATCTGTTTCAATCGTTCAGTCGCCACGTGAGTATAAATTTGCGTTGTCGATAAGTCACTATGCCCCAACAGCATCTGTACGACCCTGAGATCTGCGCCATAGTTCAATAAGTGTGTCGCAAAAGCATGGCGCAATACGTGTGGAGACAGTTGGTCAGTATCAATACCCGCTATCACAGCGTAGTACTTGATACGGTGCCAAAAGGTCTGACGGGTCATTTGTCTCGCACGTTTACTTGGGAATACCACATCCGACGTAGTCTCTCCCAATAGAGCAGACCGACCTTGCTGGATAAAAGTTTCAATCCAATCGACCGCGTTTTCTCCCATAGGAACGAGGCGTTCTTTACCACCTTTACCGGTCACGCGCACTACCCCTTGACGCAAACTGACGTTTTCCATTGTCAGACTGACCAACTCTGTCACACGCAACCCAGTCGCGTAGAGTAGCTCAAGCATGGCTTTGTCTCGCAGCTCAACGGGATCATTAGGATCTGGCGCATCAAGCAGTGCGTCCACTTGCTCTTCACTGATGTCTTTAGGCAGACGCTGAGGCAACTTTGGGCTGACCAACAGCGCACTCGGATCATCGCCGCGTACTTTTTCACGGTGAATGTATTGGAACAAGCGACGAATCGCTGACAACATACGCGCGCGGGATGTCTGCTTGTAATCTAAATCAACGAGGTAACTTTGATACTCTTGCAGACCAGACAAACTGATGAAATCTAGACGGTAGCTATGTTGCTCCATCCACGCGAGCAATTTCATTAAATCATTTCGGTAGGAAGCCAACGTGTTCTCCGATAGACCACGCTCCATCCACATTGCATCTAAGAATTGTTCAACCAGACCAAAATCTTGTTGATTGACAGGCTGTTGTGCCGTCATGAACGCTTCCTTATCTGTTTATATTTACAGTATTGAGAGTAAGGCAACTGCTCAACCAATACCATAAAAAAATCATCTCCCGCGGGATATTCGCTGCAATCTTCCCCGATTTATGGTTAGAATCTGCCACAACAGCAACATAAAAAACGACGAATATAATGAAAATCGGACTCTTTTACGGCTCAACAACCTGCTACACAGAAATGGCAGCAGAGAAAATTCGCAATATCATTGGTAAAGACCTTGTCGACATTCACAACGTGAAAGAGACACCGCTGTCGCTGATGGCAGATTACGATTTACTGCTAATTGGTATCTCTACTTGGGACTTCGGTGAAATCCAAGAAGACTGGAGCGCTATCTGGGAAGATATTGCAACCACACCGCTAAAAGGCAAAGTCGTAGCTTTATTCGGCTTGGGAGACCAAGAAGGCTACGGCGAGTGGTACCTTGATGCGATGGGTCTACTGCATGACGAGCTAAAAGCAACGGGCGCGCAGTTTATTGGTTACTGGCCAAACGAAGGCTATGAGTTCGAAGCATCAAAAGCACTGACAGAAGATGGCAGTCAATTTGTCGGCTTAGCGTTGGATGAAGATTCCCAGTACGAACTCAGTGATGAGCGCATCGAGAAATGGTGTGAGCAAGTCTTAGTAGAGTTCCACGACACACTTTAAGTCATACGGCATCCAGCACTTGCTAGACAACAGATAAACAAAAAGCCCGGCGAATCACTTCACCGGGCTTTTTTTGTTTTGCTAGTCAGCAATTATGCAGTTTCTTCAGTCAACTCTGGTTGTGAGGACTTAGCAATAAAGAACATGCAAACAATCGCTGCAAATGTTGGTAGAACCCAACCCATGCCCACTTCAAATAGCGGCAGCATGTTGAATGCAGACACGTCTAGACCCGCAACTTTTGCAGCATCAATCAATGCAAATAACAGTGATACTAGCAGTACAGAGCGGTAAGCCACTCGTGGGTTTGGAAGCTTGCTACGTACAAACGTTAGCGCAACCAATGCTACTGCTACTGGGTATAGCGCAAACAGAACCGGAACTGATAGAGAAATTAGCTGAGACAGACCAACGTTTGCAATCAGTGCACAAGCCGCACCGTTGATAATAACCCACTGCTTGTAAGTCAGTTTCGTTTTAGAGCTGAAGAAATCTGAACATGCAGAGATAAGACCGATAGCCGTCGTCAAACATGCAAGCAATACGATGATTGAAAGTACAATCTGACCGTAAGGACCAAATAGCGCCTGAACGTATTGGCTCAGCACAGCACCACCGTTGTCTGCGCCTGCTGCAATAGTTGAACTCGTCGCACCTAGGTAGAACAATGAGATGTATACGAACGCAAGACCTGCAGCGGCAATACAGCCAGCACAGATTAGGTATTTTGTCGTTGCTGCACGCTCAGTGATGCCTTTACTGCGAAGTGCGTCCACCATTAGCATACCGAACATCAACGATGCGAACGTATCCATGGTGTTGTAGCCTTCAAGGAAGCCCTTAGTCAATGGTTGAGTTAGGTACTCGCCGTGCGCGCCCATCATTTCGCCTTGTGGGTCAATGAATACCGCAATAGCAAGAACGATAAGACCAAGGAACAGAACTGGCGTTAGCACTTTACCAATCAAATCAATCAAACGACCTTGGAACCAAGCGAAGATCATAGCCACCGCAAAGAACAAGATTGAGAATGATGTTAGATGCGCTTGAGAGGCATCTAGGAAGAATGGTTTCACTGCCATTTCATATGCTACAAGACCTGTACGAGGTGCAGCAAATGCAGGACCAATGATGATGAAGATCAACGCCGCCATCAGCACTGCTGCTTTCTTAGGAAGATCTTGAGTCAAGTGATCCCAAGAGCCGCCTGCCACAGCAATAGCAACGATAGTAATAAGAGGTAGACCTACCGCTGTTAGCAAGAAACCGAACATTGCTGGCATCAGGTGATCACCGGCTAGCTGACCCGCTAGTGGTGGGAAAATGATGTTGCCAGCACCCAAAAAGAACGCAAATAGCATAAAGCCTACTGCGATAATATCTGTTAGTTTTAACGTCTGCTTCACAGATAACCCTTTTTCTCTAATTGATGAATGTTGTGTATGCATCGACCACTTTTTTGTATACCCAAAGTTAATGAGTACCTGTGGTTCAATCTATAAATTTCCGCCGCATAATGACGAAGTACCCATCATTTGGCAACCTTTAAGAAAAAAACACCATATTAATTTAGTTCGTCAACTTAAAAGCAGTGAATATCACTACCTATAGATTTGAGACCAGTTCATTATCTCGATCAAATTGAAATACAATTTAATAACTAACAAGATAACAATCTATACAATTAAGAAACAATAGAGAAATTAACTCTATTATTGAGTAAAAATAAAACAATCATGAAGAGCGAAAAATTTCAGACTAAGGACTTCAAGTTCAAGCAGTTTTCGATTCACGGCGGTGAAAGTGGCATGCCTGTCAGCACTGATGGTGTGATGCTTGGCGCTTGGGCAAATTGCTCACCACAGAGTAAAATTTTGGACATTGGTACAGGCACGGGCTTGCTAGCACTAATGTGCGCACAGCGATTTCCTGCCGCACAGATCACCGCTCTTGATATTGAAACATCGGCGGTAGAAGCAGCGCAGCAAAACTTCACCCTATCCTCTTGGTCCGACAGGCTTCACATCCACCACGCCGATGTATTGCAGTTTGAACCAACACATCGCTTCGAGCACATCATCTGTAATCCGCCCTACTTCAACAGTGGTGAGCAATCGAAGCAAAGCCAACGTGCAACTGCTCGACACACGGATACTTTGCAACACGCTTCATTACTTAAACGCTGTAATGAACTACTCGAAGAAGACGGTACTGCCAGTTTTGTTCTGCCGATTACAGAAGGCGAATTGTTTATTGCCATGGCTAAACAGCAAGGATGGTTCTTATCGCGCATCTGTCGCGTGCAACCATCACAGAAAAAGCCAGTCCACCGTTTACTGTTTGAATTAGCCAAACAAGCTTGTGATACTCAAGAAACGCACTTGATCATTCACTCAAACGAGGGTTATAGCGACGACTTTACTCAGCTAACTCGCGAGTTTTATCTTAAGATGTGAAATAACATGTGATCCTTGTCACCAATCACTTTATAATGTGCGACCTTTTTATATTCTATGCTGCTGTGGCGAACCATTAACCAAGCTTTGCTTGTGGAGAACTCATTGTGATCAGAACCTTTGCTGAACTTGATCTAGACCAAAACCTACTTGAAGCCATTGACGAGATGGGCTACGAACGCCCAACTAAAATTCAGGCAGAAGCGATTCCACAAGCGTTAGATGGTCGTGACATTCTAGCGTCAGCACCAACTGGTACTGGTAAAACGGCAGCATTCGTCCTGCCAGCACTGCAATACCTGCAAGATTTCCCACGTCGTAAACCGGGACCTGCACGTATTCTGATCCTAACCCCAACTCGTGAACTTGCGATGCAGGTAGCGGATCAAGCTCGTGCTTTAGCGAAAAACACCAAGCTAAACATCTTCACCATCACTGGTGGTGTTCAATACCAAGAGCACGCAGATATCCTAGCAACGACGCAAGATATCGTGGTAGCAACACCAGGTCGTCTACGTGAATACATTGACGCAGAACGTTTTGACTGTCGTGCGATTGAATGGCTAATCCTTGATGAAGCAGACCGCATGCTAGACATGGGCTTTGCTCCAACTGTTGACCGTCTGTCTAACGAATGTCGCTGGCGCAAACAAACCCTTCTGTTCTCAGCAACACTAGAAGGCAAAGGCGTAGAGGGTTTCACAGCAGACCTACTGAACGAACCAGCAGAGATCGACGCAAAATCACCACTACGTGAGCGTAAGAAGATCGCACAGTGGTACCATCGTGCTGATGACGCAGAGCATAAACTTGCCCTACTAAAACACATCATCACAGAGCAAGCAGAACGCACTATCGTATTCTTGAAAACTCGCGAGCGTTTAGCAGAGCTTCGTGCCCAGTTAGAGAGCGCACAGATTCCATGTTCTTGGATTCAAGGCGAAATGCCTCAAGATCGTCGTAACAACGCGATTTCTCGCTTCCGTGAAGGCACTGTAAACGTGCTATTAGCGACAGACGTAGCGGCACGCGGTATCGACCTTCCTGACGTATCACACGTAATCAACTACGATATGCCACGCACGGCAGACGTGTACCTTCACCGCATTGGTCGTACGGCTCGTGCAGGTAAGAAAGGTAATGCTATCTCAATCGTAGAAGCGCACGACCAACCAATGATGGATCGCGTTGCTCGTTACGTGAAAGAAGACATCAAAGAACGTTTCGTGAAAGAGATGCGCCCTAAACACAAAAAACCTGTGTTTAAGAAGAAAAAGAAAAAAGACGACAAGAAGAAAGTAGCGAAAAAGAAAACCGCTAAGAAGAAGTAATCACGTCTGATTGATTTCAAATCTAAAAGAGCCGCAATCGCGGCTCTTTTTGTTTTTCATCTATAGTTGATGAGCAGGCAAGGTTTTGTCTTCATAGGCATCAGCGAAGCCATGGTTACGGTCACGGTGCCCCGCTTCATCCTCTCGAATACGCAAAATCACATCTCTTAGCATCGCATCAGTTGGCAGCTTGTAGTAATCAATCGCCAGAGTCGGGGCTGGTACGTTCTCCACTTCCCCGCTATCAATTTTCTCTAGGTACTCAGTGTAGCTGTTACACGCTTCTTCTTCGAAGTAACCAACAACACGGTGAGCGATTTTAGAAGACAGCAGATAGATGAAGCTGTACACAACAATGAAAACACCTTGTCCCAGCAACACCAACAAACGCTCAACCAAACTTGGCTTGGCAATATCGAGGAAAATCATTAGGTGCATGCGCTCGTTCTCAGCCTCATCGAGAAGTTCTCGGATCCAGCCTTCATCATCTTTCATTCGGCGTAGCGCTTTCAAGTGATTGAACATCCCAGCTACCATACCCGGCACGGCTGCGATGGTTTCGAGAATTACCGCTCGTTTCGCGTATTTCTTGCCATAAAAGATGTTCAGAGTGAATTTCAGCAATTTGGTAATACGCAGTGCAACGTACTCCGATAACTTAGAGGCTTTTTTGTGTGTGAGCTTGAAGTCTGACATAGGAGAACTCCTTATTTTTAAAGTTGCATTTAAAATACAACTTTAAACTTTATTACTCAACTATTTTTTAAGATATAAACTTTTTATGTAAAAAAATTGATTAAGATCAGATCGAATAGGCATAAAAAAGCCGGATAACTATCCGGCTTTTTGGCGTACTTTATTTCGCTGAATCATCAACTCGCGATTGACTGACTTCAATCAGTTTTGCTCTTCTCGTTTGAACACTAAGTCTGTTGGTGTCGACTCTTCTTCAACGAAGTAGTAACCCGCAACATCAAACTTAGTGAGGTCAGCAACGCTTTCGATACGGTTTTCGATGATGTAGCGAGCCATCATGCCGCGCGCTTTCTTCGCGTAAAAGCTGATCACCTTATATTGACCATTCTTACAGTCTTTGAAGATAGGCGTGATCACTTGTGCATCCAAATTCTTTGGCTTCACCGCTTTGAAATATTCATTTGATGCAAGGTTAATCAATACGTTGTCGCCTTGCGCAGCAATCGCTTCATTCAGCTTATCGGTAATGACATTACCCCAGAACTGGTAAAGGTTAGATCCCTTGTCGTTTGCCAGCTTAGTGCCCATCTCAAGACGGTATGGCTGCATTAAATCGAGTGGCTTAAGCAGACCGTATAGACCAGATAGCATTCTTAGGTGATCTTGAGCGTAGTCAAAATCAGCGTCAGAAAGGGTTTCCGCTTCAAGACCTGTGTACACATCGCCTTTAAATGCCAAAATGGCTTGGCGTGCATTATCTGTGGTGAAAGTTTCACTCCACTCTTGGAAACGACCAACGTTCAAATCAGCGATTTTGTCGCTCACTTTCATCAGTGATGCAACATCGGCAGGTGTTAATTTACGGCATACCTCGATCAGCGCTTTTGAATAGCTAACCAAGTCAGGTTGAGTAAACTTCTCGGTCGCGAGTGGTGATTCGTAATCGAGCGTTTTAGCTGGAGAAACTACGATGAGCATGACTTTAACTTCCCTAATTCTATTTTCCATTTAGAGTACAAAAAAAGCCATGCATTGTCTGCATGGCTTTTTGAATCGTGTTGATAGCTTTCAACAATGATTGGCAGTGAACATCACTTAGTCTTCTTTTTTCGTGTTGTCCCAAATGCCATCTTCTAGCTGAGACTTCAGCTCAGGGAAGTCATTTGCATCAAACGTCGGCACTTTACCTTCGCTTAGCTGGCGGTTGTAGTCTTTCGCCAGTTTAATCACGATACCAGATAGCAATAGAATCGCCACCAAGTTCACTATCGCCATCAAACCCATTGATACGTCAGCCAGTGACCAAACCACAGGTAGTGATGCTAGCGCACCGAACATAACCATACCCAATACAATGATACGGAAGATGCCTAGACCTGCTTTGTGGTTGTGCTCTAGGAAGATTAGGTTCGTTTCAGCGTATGAGTAGTTCGCAATAATCGAAGTAAATGCGAAGAAGAAGATCGCAACAGCAACAAAGATGCTGCCCCAATCACCAACTTGTGAGCTCAATGCACGCTGAGTTAGCTCAATACCGGTCACTTCCGTTGCTTGACCAACGTACTCACCTGACATAAGGATGATAGCCACTGTCGCAGAACAGATAACAATCGTATCCATGAATACGCCTAGCATCTGAACGTAACCTTGAGATGCAGGGTGCGGTGGATAAGGGGTTGCAGATGCTGCTGCATTTGGTGCAGAACCCATACCAGCTTCGTTCGAAAACAGACCGCGTTTGATACCGTTGATCATCGCTTGTGCGATTGCGTAACCAAGACCACCCGCAGCTGCTTCTTGCAGACCAAATGCGCTCTTGAAGATAAGCATTAGCACATCTGGTAGTTTGTCTAGGTTAGAGAACATCACAAACAACGCTAGTAGTAAGTATGCTAGTGCCATCACTGGAACAATCAGTTCAGCTACTTTCGCAATACGCTTAATACCACCAAAGATAACGACGGCTGACAGTGCTACAACAGCAATACCAACATAAAGGTCATTCCAACCAAATGCAGTGCTCATTGCGTTTGCAATTGAGTTTGCTTGAACGGCATTGAATACCAAACCAAAAGCGATGATTAGGAAAATCGAGAACAGCACGCCCATCCAGCGCATGCCCAAACCTTTTTCCATGTAGTAAGCAGGACCACCGCGGTAGTTGCCATCATCATCTTTGGTTTTGTATAGCTGCGCTAGCGTACTTTCCGCAAACGACGTCGCCATACCAAGCATTGCAATCAACCACATCCAGAAGATTGCACCAGGACCACCTGCTGTCAAAGCAACAGCAACACCCGCCATGTTACCTGTACCTACACGTGCAGCAAGACTAGTACAAAGCGCTTGGAAAGAAGAAATACCAGCTTTGTCTGCTTTACGGCTGTTCTTCAGAACAGAGAACATGTGGCCGAAATGACGGAATTGAATGAATCCCAATCGAACGGTGAAGTAGATTCCTACACCAACAAGAAGATAAACCAGAATCGAGCCCCAAAGGAGATCGTTCATCAAATTGATTAAGTCTGTCATGTGTACCTCAAAGTGAGTTGCGCCGGTCTTTGCTTCCAAGCCATCCACCAGATTGCCTGCTAAGTGTCAAAGTGTGCTTAGCTTTTTGAGTAATGTTTATTGCGCAATCTAGAATCGTAAACGTCGCTTCATGCATCCATTTTACGTACCAGCGTATTTTTTGACGGGCGGATAATGCAGCCTCGAAAAGCAAAAATCAATATGCAACAAGTAAAATAACCTTGTTATTTTTCACTAGAAAGTCACCAAAAGTTAACATAAAAGGAAAACTTAACGCTCACAAACAGCAACATCTTGTTTATCAAATCTCAACATAAATAGCCCTTCCATCATTAACAAAACGCAATACCATTTATTTTTGATGAGGCTAGTTATCACAAGGTATCTGAGAAAAATTTCTTACTCCGCTTTGTTACGATTGGATACATTTTAATCAAAGCGGTGCTATGCAACCTTAGTATTCAAAAATTGAGTAAAATGAGCCCTTCGAATTAACATACCAAATCTCTTCATTTAATCGTTTTCGTGAGTTCGTTCGCTTATTTTTTGTCCACTTCAGATATGTGCAAAATGTGATTCTGTGAGTATTTTTACGCGAAAATGTCATGTTACCGACACAAATGCGAAATATATCATGGTTATTCTCACGCCTATTGTGGTACTTAAAAAGCTCCACAAGGACTGGATATAACAGTTTAGATAGAAAAAGGTAAAGGTGGCTTATGGAAGGCTTTCAACTCGATGACCTATTTGGTCTGGATACTACCTCAACAACCAAGTCTCGCTCAAAACCAGTGAAGCGTAAGTGGCGAGAAATCGAAGAAATGAACGATAGACGCAATTTGCTCAAAGAGCTGCGCGAACTCGATGTCTGCAACGACATCACTCTGGATGACATCAAACTATAATTCGCACAAAAGGCACCTCAATGGTGCCTTTTGTCATTTATAGAGAGGACAAAAGTGGGTGATTTTCATGCTGATTTTATTGGCATGACGCCCATTCTTATCTATTGAGAATTTCCCTCAGTTTTCACTCATATTTTAAACGAGACAATTTCTAAACAATTCCCATCAGACAAGAAAATGACGAAACAAACTACGCACACGCAATCGATTACTTCGTCATTTTTATGTTTTAGACAAACTCAGCGTCGTTCTGACGCACTCGATCAGCAAGTTGCTTGTAGCGATCTGCAATAGTATTACCAAACACAGGATCGTCCTCGTTCTCATGCCATAGGCTTTCAACATATTGCCAGTCTTGCGAAGTGAACAACTCTTCAATTAGAGGTAAGATTTGGCGCTCTTCTAGCTCCAGATGGCGCTTTTGCGTCACGATGAAGTCTTCAAGCTGAGCAACGAACATATCTTGAGGGACAACAGCATCCTGCAAAATCATCTCAATCAACATTGAAAACGCTTTGGTTTTGTCCGCCAGATCTTGATGTTCCTGTTCCAAGTTTTCCATGGTCTTTTGCTGACCATAATGCTCTAGGAAGTAGCGATAGAGAATGTCTTCTTTAGGATGGTGAATTTTTTCTGAATGGTTAGAAAGATAATCCACGATCTCACTCACCAACGCATAGTTGATAGCGCGTTCTTGTTTAATCTCATTCAATTTGTGGCGCAGTATTGCCAGCAGACGGACCATATAGCCGTGTTCGCGTCGAATTCTTTCGATCATCATAGCGTCTCTCCTTAACACCTACTTTTAATAAGTGTATATGAGAAAGCGAAAACCTGACTCGACGGTGTTCAAAAAAACAGCGATCGTGATGTCACGATCGCTGTACTGATTGCTCTCTCCTTATATAAGAGGAAAGTGCACTTTACACCGCCATTGGTAGGTGCCAATTGATGACCTCTTTGCCTTGCTGAGAGAGGATCTGGTTCGCTTGTGAAAATGGTTTGCTACCAAAGAAACCTCGGTGAGCAGACAACGGTGATGGATGCGGTGCCGTTAACACATAGTGTTTGTTACGATCGATAAAGCGACCTTTCTTCTGCGCGTGTGAGCCCCACAGCAGGAACACCACACCTTGTTGATGCTGGTTAATCGCTTCAATTACGCGGTCAGTAAAGGTTTCCCAGCCCGTTTTTGAGTGCGAGTGTGCTTTGCCCTGCTCTACCGTCAATACGGTATTTAGTAGCAACACACCTTGCTCTGCCCAGCTTTGCAAAAAACCATGTTGAGGAATTTGAAAACCTTCGATATCTTGCGCCAACTCTTTGTACATATTCACCAAAGACGGTGGCGTTTTAATGCCGGGCAACACAGAGAAACACAAACCATGCGCTTGATTAGGACCGTGGTAAGGGTCTTGCCCCAGAATCACTACTTTAACGTTTTTGAACTCGGTAAAACGAAACGCATTAAATACGTCTTTCGCTGGCGGATAAATGGCTTTGCCTGCCGCTCGTTCTGCTTCAACAAAATTCAAAGTATCGACAAAGTAGCTCTGCTCTTTCTCTTCGCCGATCACATCGTGCCAAGTGGGTAACTGATTCATGGAAAGTTCCTGTCCTAATGTTTCCCTCTATTCTAACGAGCGAAACTCAAACAAACAAAAACTTACCACCAGCTTGAGACGGCTTCTCAAAAACTGATGAACAGACAATCCGTCTTGACCTTGCTGGTTTGGCTAAACCCAAAGTAACCAATACTAATAATGATGACGCTAATTACGCTGCGGCGTTCGAAAGTGTCCTTGTCCTGATATATGGCGGTTTGGAGTAGGTAAACGTAATACTCGTCGAGAGTGTGTCGCTGGGATAAAAGAAACTGGTCGAGACATATTGTCATCCTCCTAACTAGCTTCGCCTAACTACAACGTTGAGTTCAGGCGTTTAAAACAAGCGCATAACCGCTCAATGGTTTTAGCTAAGAAAGAAGGATGCCAACTTTGCCATCCCGTTAGGAATTAACCATTTCTTCCATGTGGAATTGGCGTAAGGTGTTGATTTCTTGCTGCCAAATATCTGGGTCAATTGTTTCTAAAATCAGAGGGATACCATCAAAACGTGGATCTTTAGCGATGTACTCAAAACAGTTCCAGCCAATCTCGCCTTTGCCTAATGAGTGGTGACGGTCAACCTTGCTAGCGAATTCGACTTTTGAATCATTTAGATGCATTGCTCTTAAATAGTGCATGCCTACGATACGATCGAACTCAGCAAAGGTATGCTCACAATCCTCTTTAGTACGCAGATCGTAACCTGCGGTAAACGTGTGGCAAGTATCGAGGCACACACCAACACGTTCTTTGTCTTCCACTTGATCGATGATTTCAGCCAAATGCTCAAACTTCCAGCCTAAGTTAGTGCCTTGTCCTGCCGTGTTCTCAATCACAGCGATCACATTCGGCACTGCTTTGTGCGCGAGGTTGATCGACTCGGCGATCGTCGCCAAACACTCCTGTTCCGACACTTTCTTTAAGTGGCTACCAGGGTGGAAGTTGAGCAAGGTTAAACCTAATTGGTTACAACGCTCCATCTCATCAATAAATGCCGCGCGGGATTTATTCAGCTTTTCTTCTTCTGGAGCGCCCAAGTTAATCAGATAAGAGTCATGGGGAAGAATGTGTTCGGCGCCGAAACCAAGCATTTTGCAGTTTGCTTTGAACGCACTAATAGTTTTTTCTTCGAGTGGTTTTGCAACCCATTGACGTTGGTTCTTAGTAAACAGAGCAAACGCATTCGCACCAATTTCACGAGCACGAAGAGGCGCTTGATCAACCCCTCCAGCCGCAGATACGTGAGCACCAATAAATTTGTTTCCAAACTTGTTTTTCATGTTTGTCATTTAATCACTTTAGACTTTCAGGATGACTACCTAAATACAGGCAGTTGCGTTACCAAGGTTAATTTTTGAGCTCATTTTGTAGTAAATTTACAACAAAATTAACTTTTAAATATTTTTTATATTATCAAATAAATTGTAAATAGTATGTTTTCAAACGTTTTATTGATTTAACTCAAGAAAATCACCTTCAAAAAATTAAGGTTTTTGGTTGTTTTTTGACTTAAATCAATATTAAAATAATGGATATTGGCTATATAATACTTAGCTCGACAAAAATTCGAAAATTAACACCAATAATCACCACGTAAGTGGTCTAGGAGATAGTGATGATCCAAGGTATCCAAATTACTAAAGCAGCTAACGACGAACTACTAAACTCAATCTGGCTACTAGATAGCGAGAAGAACGAAGCGCGTTGTGTTGCTGCAGCATCAACTTACGAAGCAGACCAAGTTATCGCAATCAGCGACCTAGGTGAATACGAAAGCCGTGAAGTAGCGATCGAAACTGCTCCTCGCATCGAAGGTGGTCAACACCTAAACGTGAACGTTCTTAAACGTGAAACTCTAGAAGATGCAGTTGCACACCCAGAGAACTACCCACAGCTAACTATCCGTGTTTCTGGTTACGCAGTACGTTTCAACTCGCTAACTCCAGAACAGCAACGTGACGTAATCGCTCGTACTTTTACTGAGTCTCTATAATCTCTCAGTAAACTAGTTTGCTAGAATTTAAAAAGCTTGGTCAGCAATGACCAAGCTTTTTTTGTTTCTGGATCCTTCGAAACCCTTCCGATAGTAAAAAGCAACTCGCCTTCAAGGTGCATTTCTTTGCGAAGGATCTTTCTGAAACGCTTGTGCCAACGAGGTTGGATCAAGCCTATCTCTTTGCAGTGACGCCCCTTCTGCCCACCAAATCAGTTGATGCAGGGTGCGATTCATATAACTGTCCCACTGCGCCTGCTCCGACTCATTCGCAGCCACACCGTGCTCATCAAATACCTCTTGTGCTTTCGGAATGTGGATCATTGCCGACACAGGCAAGCACCCCAACTCGGATAAGAAAGTACGCATCGACACTGCAGCACGAGCACCACCCCATTGCCCGGCAGAGTAGGTCACGATAGCACTTGGCTTATAGGAAAACAGCGAACTGCCAAAGTGATTAAGCATGTTTGCCAAAGCTGGGCTCATCGAATGGTTGTATTCCGGGCTAACCATCACATACCCATCGGCCTGTTTGATTTTGTCTGCCAACTCACTTAGGTGCTGCGGCACTTTAGAGCGGTGATAAGCAAACTCGGGCTTAAACACATCGCCAAAGTCATAGTTCAATGGGTCGATGATTTCGACAGTATGTTGCGAATGCTGACTCACGATGAGTTTTTCACACGCTAAACTGACTCGCATACCTAAACGGGCTGGTCGTGGTGGCGTGCTGTCTCTCACTGAGCCAAGAAAAATCAAAAAATGCATGCTTCTCTTTCCATCTCATTCGGTTAAGTTCGTTTCTCAAGAATAAAGAGAGTTAAAACTTATCGGCAATAAAAAAGGTGAATGATTACTCATCCACCTCTCGCTATTTCTGTTTTGGTGCTTGCTGTGCTTTTGAAGCTTACTGCACGCGGCGCAGTACTTGTTTCAATGCGTCAAAGTCTGCGTCGAGATCTTCTGATAACAGTTCCATCGCAGCGTGCTTCGCTAACGGTGCAGGAAGGTCAATGTCAGATTGCAGAATGTCATCCACCACTTCTTTGAACTTCGCAGGGTGTGCAGTACATAGGAACAGACCGGTCTCACCATCTTGCAGTTGCTCTTCAAGAACACGGTAAGCAATCGCACCGTGCGGTTCACACAGGTAACCTAAAGCATGTAAGTCTTTCACTGACTGAGCGCTTTGCTCATCAGATACAGCACCTTTTCCTAGCGTCTCCAAGCCCCACTCTTTCACGCGACACAACTCTTCGATACGAGGCCAGTTGTTTGGTTGACTCACGTCCATCGCGTTCGATGTCGTTGCGACCGTTGGTTTTGGCTCCCACTTACCCGTTTGTAGGTAACGCGGTACCGTGTCATTAGCATTAGTTGCAGCGATAAAACGTTTGATAGGCAGACCCAGTGCTTTTGCCAGTAGACCAGCAGTTAGGTTACCAAAGTTACCACTTGGTACAGACACGACTAGGTTTTCACGCTCTTGCTTACTCATTTGCGCGGCAGCTTCAAAGTAGTAACAGATTTGTGCCATCAAGCGGCTGATGTTGATTGAGTTTGCAGAGTTCAGACCGATCTCTTCACGCAATGCCGAATCATCAAAAGCTTGCTTAACCAGAGCCTGACACGCGTCGAAGTCACCATCGATCGCGACAGTGTGAATGTTTTTACCAAGCGTACAGAATAGCTTTTCTTGCAGTGGGCTGATCTTGCCTTTCGGGTAAAGAATCACAACGTTGATGTCTTCCATACCGTAGAAAGCATGCGCAACGGCTGCGCCAGTATCGCCAGAAGTTGCAGTCAGAATGGTGATCTTGCCGCCGTCCGAAACGGCTGCAAGAGATTGCGCCATAAAGCGACCACCAAAGTCTTTAAATGCAAGCGTTGGACCATGGAACAGTTCCAGAGCGTAAACACCGTCTTTCACTTGATTAATTGGCGCAGGGAATTGGAATGCAGCGTCAACCAATGCGTTAACTTGCTCTTCCGCCAGCTCATCACCAATCAGTGCAGATAGGATTTTCGTGCTACGAGAGACAAAGTCTTCTGCCAGTAGCGCATCAACGTCTTCAAATTTTGGTAGTTCCGATGGGAAAAATAGACCTTGGTTACGACCTAACCCTTGGCGAACGGCTTGACCAAAGGAAACTTGTTCATCATTTTCTTTTATATTGTAAAGCTTCATAGCTCACTTCCTGTTACTTTCGAACCCTGCTTATCTAAACGACAAACGTGGACGAATCCTTCTTCGTTTTGTACGTAGTTCTGTTCTAACCAGCGAGCAACTCGCTCAGCGACATCTTTCTCTTTGCAAATACTGAACAGTGTCGGACCACTGCCAGAAATACCGGTTGCCAATGCACCCGCAGACGCTGCGTATTGACGTGCATTTGCAAAACCCGGAAGCAGTTTCTCACGATACGGTTCTGCGATCACGTCTTTGATCATTTTTGCAGCAAGTTCTGGCTGACCAGAATGACACGCATGAATAAAGCCCGCAAGATGGCGACCATGAGCAATGATATCTTGTCGGCGATATTGAGATGGTAGGATCTCACGCGCTTCTGCTGTTGATACTTTGATACCCGGATATGCCATCACCCAGAACCAATCATCAAAGCAAGGCACTTCTTGGCTGATGATACCCAACTCTTCAAGCATCAATTGCACACCGCCAAGGTAACACGGTGCGACGTTATCGTAGTGAATACCACCAGAGATCTTACCTTCCATTTCTCCCATCAGCGCCAGTAACTCTGTCTCGTTAAGCGGCTGACCATGGAATCGGTTCAATGCATCTAATGCAGCAACGATAGAACATGCACTTGAGCCTAATCCAGAGCCGATTGGCATGTTCTTTTCTAGTGTCATTTCAAGTGGCTTTAGCTCGACGCCTTTCTTGTCTAGCTCGCGAGCAAACACTACCCAACAATCGTAAACGATGTTCTCTTTTGGCTCAGTTGGTAGCTTCTCAACAAAATCACCAGCCGTCTTTAGGCTGAACGGCTCAGCCCCAGATTTAACCAATACACGGTCACCCAATAGTGTGCCATCAACTGGGGACACCGCCGCCCCCAGAACATCAAAACCAACGCTTACATTACCAATTGATGCTGGGGCGTAGACCACTACATCCATATCACTTGAACTCATTGTCGTTATACCCCTAGCTTCCAACCTAAAGTACGCATCACATCCGAGAATACGCCCGCAGCCGTAACCTCAGTACCTGCACCGTAACCACGCAATACCAGTGGAATTGGTTGGTAGTAGCGGCTGTAGAATGCCAGTGCGTTTTCACCATCTTTGATCTTAAACATCGGATCATTTTCATCTACGGCAGCAATGCTTACCGTGCATTTACCATCAACAATTTCACCTACATAACGCAGCACTTTGCCCTCTTCCGCCGCTTTAGCTGACAGCTCTTTAAAGTATGCGTCCGCCTCTGGTAAACGTTCCATGAACTCTTCAACGCTGCCTGAGTCGTCAAAACCTGGTGGCAGAGCTTGATCAACCACAACGTCTTCTAGTTCTAGGGACATACCAGCTTCACGAGCAAGGATAAGTAGCTTACGCGCAACGTCCATACCCGATAGATCATCACGAGGGTCAGGCTCGGTAAAGCCGTTTTGCTTGGCGATGTTGGTTGCTTCACTTAGGCTCATGCCTTCGTCTAACTTGCCGAAGATGTAAGAAAGAGAGCCAGAAAGGATGCCGCTGAAGCGCTCTAGTTCATCACCTGCTGAGATTAAGTTTTGTAGGTTTTCGATTACCGGTAGACCTGCACCTACGGTTGTTTCATACATCAGCTTACGACGAGAGCTGCGCGCAACATCGCGAAGTTGATGGTAGTAGGCCATGCTTGCTGTGTTTGCTTTCTTGTTTGGCGTGACTACGTGGAAACCTGCTGCTAGGAAGTCTGCGTATTGATTCGCGATATCTTCACTTGAAGTACAGTCAACCAATACTGGGTTGATGATGTGGTTGCGTTGCACTAAAGAAATCAGACGCGCTAGGCTGAACTCTTCTGTCGCTGCCGACATACGGTCACGCCAATGCTCCAGTGGCAGCCCTTCACTATCAAGTAGAAGACCTTTACTGTTTGCTAAGCCGCATACGCGAATCACAATGCCTTTTTCCGCAAGCTTCGCTTGTTGACGCTCGATCTGATCCACTAGTTCACCACCAACGCCGCCAATACCAACCACGAATACATCTAAGAAGTGCTTAGAGTTGAATAGGTTCTCGTGACAAGCTTTGATCGCTTCAGAGATTTTATCTTCAGGAATCACAGCTGAGATTGCACGCTCAGATGAGCCCTGTGCAATAGCTACAATGTTTACGTTCACTTCAGCAAGAGATGAGAAGAAACGAGATGCAACACCGCGTGATGTACGCATACCGTCACCCACAAGTGTCACAATAGAAACATCATCAATGAACTCGACTGGTTCAAGTAGACCGTCTTTTAGTTCAAGTTCAAACGCATCCGCCAATACTTGTTGTGCTTTTGCTTTGTCTTGCGCTTCGATACAGAAGCTGATGCTGTACTCAGAAGAGGATTGAGTGATCAGAACGATAGACACACCGGCTGATGACATTGCACCAAATACTCGGCTTGCCATGCCAACCATACCCTTCATACCAGGACCAGACACGTTAACCATCGTTAGGTCGTTCAGCGTCGTGATGCCTTTGATTGCGAGGTTATCTTCGCCAGTGTCTTGACCAATCAGCGTACCTGCCCCTTGTGGGTTAAAGCTGTTTTTGATCAGACAAGGAATATGGAATTGTGCGATTGGTGCGATGGTTTTCGGATGCAGAACGGATGCGCCAAAGTAAGAAAGCTCCATCGCTTCTTGGTAGCTCAGTGATTTAAGAAGACGAGCATCTTCCACCAAACGAGGGTCACAGTTGTAAACACCATCAACGTCAGTCCAAATTTCACAGCAATCTGCGCGCAGACACGCTGCAAGAACCGCAGCAGAGTAGTCAGAGCCATTACGACCAAGTGTTACTAACTCACCTTTCTCATTACCTGCGGTAAAACCAGGCATGATATTTACGTGACCTTGAGGAAGAGGATTTTGGCGGAAGTTCTGAGTAGAGACTTCAACATCGACCATCGCTTCTAGGTGGTCGCCTTTTGCGTATAGATACTCGACTGGGTCGATAAGATGCGCAGGTTGCCCTTTCGCTTCTAATACCGCTTTCATCAACTGAATCGAGACGCGCTCACCTTTACTAATGATGCGTGCGTTGACGTTGTTTGGGCACATACCAAGAAGATTGATGCCATGAACGAATTGGCGAAGCTGAGAAAGTGAAGTTTTTACTTGGTTGTCAAATGCAGCACCATCGATGTTTGGCAATACATTTTGGATATCTAAAAATAATGCTTTGAACGAAGCTTCAAGTTCATTGATTTGCAACTCAGCTTCACCATTGCGAAGTGCACCTTCAATCACCGCGACCAGTTTATTGGTCGTTTTGCCTGGTGCTGAAAGTACCACTGCGACTTCTTCTTGCTGCGCATTGTTGGCGATGATATCCGCCGCTCTTAGAAAGCGATCTGCATCCGCTAATGATGAGCCGCCAAACTTTAATACTCGCATCCCTTCCTCCGATGTATCTTCTTAGATCTGTCTAAATTCTTTATAAAAAAGCATAAAAAAAGGCCTGTATCTTGTTGGATACAGGCCTTTCTTGTGAATTTCTTTCGCTCAGCAGCCTGCCCCAACATTGGTCGTGTCGGTAATAATAATGGTTGTGGTCATTACTACTTGGCTGTGAGATGTCATAAATAAATATTCAACGATAGTTGTGTGTTTTCTTAACTCTACGTTTACCGAGTTTCCGAAACAGAGTCAACAAAAAATTGTGTATTTTCCGGCCTTGTAGAGATTTCTGCTGCGCAATGTCGTTGATATTTAAGTGTAATTACAATGAGTTAGTCTGCTTACGATTTTATTCTTTTTTTTCAGTCATTCGCTCATGGTTCTTACAGATCCATTAGGATGAAGATCCTATGTAAGATCTTGATGCAAATATGCACAATCGAAAACTGATCTTTGCAGGTTCTATTTAACAACAACTTAACTGTGATCAAGGTTCCTAGGATCGAATTAAGTGGGAAATAAATGAGCTGGCTTTCATATTCTATGCTTTAATAGTGAGAAGCTTTTAGCACATACTAATAACAAAGTTAGACACAAGGAGTGGTCACATGAAAAAATGGATTTTTCTGTTGCTATTCGCCGTGCCTAGCGTTTGTCTTGCTAACGATCTTCCGCCTCTTCCAGGCAAAACTTCTTCGTCTCCACACAAGCTTTTCATCTCTAGTGAAAACTATCAAACAGATAGCTTCGATGTATGGAACATAGATGGTGGTTACTCATACGAGCTGTTTGATTCCGTTGATCTTTACGTTGGTGCGCGAGTCAACAACTCGCCAACAAAAAACCAAAGCGGTTTTCTTAGTGGGATCAGTTATCACTTCAATGATCGAGTAACAGTGAAAAGTACTGTTAGATCTTATAAAGCTGAAACGGCGGAAGGTATCCGAGAAGAAGACAGTAGCCTTGCTGCTGAAGTTTCAAGTCGCGTGAAAATCACCGAGAATTTGGATCTTCACGCCACTCTAGATTACCAAGATTGGCAACAAGGCTTCGAAGTAGGATTAGGTTTCCGCTTCTAGAAGTCCAGCGCTTCTTTCGAAATCAAAACCCCATTCCAGTCTGCGTAAACATAGTGTTTTGGCTGCACGATTTGGTTTTGCATCGTCAATGTCACGTTGACTTCTCCCACGCCACGTTTCTCTGTTTTAAACGGGCATGTACCCAAAGCTTGAACACCAATATCCATTTGTGACATTTGTGCCACATCGCGAATCGCACCGTAAACAATAATGCCTTCCCAACCATTTTCGATACCGAGAATCGCGAGCTGATCACCTAGCAACGCTTTTTGACATGAGCCGTGTCCATCAACAATCAGCACTTTTCCAGTGCCATCTTCGTTCAGTACTTCGCGTACTTTGGAGTTATCGTGGTAACAACGTACAGTGACAATCTCGCCATGAAAGGCCGTGCGTTGACCAAAGTTCTGCAATGGTAAGCTAAGCAGGATGACTTGGTCCTCAAACTGGTCACAAATGTCTGGTGTTATGTCTCTCATATTTCCTCCGTGAATTGTCTCACCTAAGCTGAAGCTCAGATAAGTAGTATCCTTCTAGACGAGTCGCGGCTGTATTGTTCCTAGCTTGTGCAAAACTTCAGGTTCTGAACAAGCAATCAAGTAAAGCTCGTCATCAATGACGTAATAAATCGCGTTTTGTTGAAATTGATTCGCCAGGTCTATTGCGGCTTGCGGTGTTAACTCAGCAGCATAGCTCTCTTCAAACCATTCAAATGTCTGATCGCCAACCGTGACAGGCACGTATTTAACGTGGTTTAATTGTTGTTCGAGTTTATGATTACTTATGCAGTTCTCTTCTTTTGACCGCAGATTACTGTAAGGGTTCCAAGCAGTTATCACCGCGTAGTTGGTTACCTCCCATTCAGCGTGAAAACGGAAGAAAGACTCTGAATAAGCATTCCATAACGATGCGTCTATGTTCGTATTACTTTTTTCTATCATAACTCTTAAACGATTAATAACAGTTACATTTCATCAATTGATGTAAATCAACAAACTGAATGGAATTAACATTTGAGCATTGTTAGCATGCTGTTAACAATATAAAATCCGCTCCATATCTTAGGGTGTTTACGTTTCAGGCTCCGTAATTACAGGGAATTGAAAGGTAAACAAGCCCTATAGAATAAACGTCGCCATCGGATACTGGTGAGTTGGCAAAATTCCAAGGAAGGCGGATAACTGAAAGAAGTGTTTTTTTGATCAACTTGATTTATTATCAAAATCACATTACCTGTATGTTATATTTTTGCCTAGAATTTATTCTATTAGCACAATTTTGTCACAAATTTAGGTACCGCCAATGCAAACCCCGCAGATTCTTATCGTAGAAGATGAGCAAGTAACTCGTAACACTCTTAAGAGTATTTTTGAAGCAGAGGGATACGCTGTTTTTGAAGCCAGTGACGGTGAAGAAATGCACCAAGTGTTGTCTGAAAATTCAATCAACTTGGTTATTATGGACATTAATCTTCCAGGCAAGAATGGTCTCCTTCTAGCACGTGAACTTCGCGAGCAAGCGAACATCGCACTGATGTTCCTGACTGGTCGTGACAATGAAGTAGACAAGATCCTAGGTCTTGAAATCGGTGCTGATGACTACATCACTAAACCATTCAACCCGCGTGAACTAACTATCCGTGCTCGCAACCTGCTAAGCCGCTCAATGAGCACTAACGCTGTACAGGAAGAGAAACGCTCGGTAGAAAAATACGAGTTCAACGGTTGGGTGTTAGACATCAACAGCCGCTCTCTAGTGAGCCCATCTGGTGACAGCTACAAACTGCCACGCTCTGAGTTCCGTGCTCTACTGCACTTCTGTGAGAACCCAGGTAAGATTCAAACTCGTGCTGACCTTCTTAAGAAGATGACAGGTCGTGAGCTTAAGCCACATGACCGTACTGTAGACGTAACTATCCGTCGCATTCGTAAGCACTTCGAATCAGTATCAGGTACACCTGAAATCATCGCGACTATTCACGGTGAAGGCTACCGCTTCTGTGGCGATCTAGAAGACTAATTTGCCCCAGCATAAACAATAAGGGCTTGCTCAATGAGCAAGCCCTTTTGCTATCTGTCACTTAGCAATGAATGCAAACTTAATGGTTAATACAAGCTTAGTGGCTAATACACTTTGTCGATCTTGATGCCTTTCTCGACTAACCACTCTTTCTTGCCTGCGTCATCTAACAATAACGCCAAATCGACCGACTTCTCCATATCCGCTTCGATTTGCCATACAAACGCCACTTCCCACTGATTTTCACTGTGGGTACGTAACTCTAATAAGTCACCATCAATTTCCCACTCTGAATCACCTTGCTTAATAATCAGAGCATCAACCGTTAAGTTTGCAGGCAGCTCATTATCTGCTTTTAGGTACAATGCGCCATGAACGTTCTGCTCTTGAACTTCACCAATGGTTGGCATCAGGTTTACCCATAGGTTGCTCTTTAGCTCAACGTTCACTGTATTCATCGTGACTTGGCTGCCTTGTTGCCATCCAACTTGAGGAGCAGAACTACAACCCGCCAGTAGCGCAATTGCCAGTGCTGCCGATGCAAATTTCTTCATTTTATTTCCTCTGTTCCAACCAACTCTTCAATACTTGAATATCATTTTGATATTCGTTTTTAATTTCTTCGACCCAATCCGATATGTTTTCCCACCAAGCAGGCATATCAGGAGATTGTGCTTTCTGTGCGACGCTTTGGATGTGTTTTAAACCAATCGAGCCTGCTGCACCTTTAATTTTATGTGCTTCAGAAACAATACCGTCTTGGTCTTTTGCCGTCATGTTTGAGTCCAACACCTCGATATAATCAGGCATCATGTCTTCAAACATCTTAATACTGTCATACACAGGCTTCACGCCAACGATATCCACGTAAGACTCTAGCATATCAAGATCCAGCAAGTGGGTATTGATGACTGGAGATGGCATCGGTGTCGCCTCTTCGATGACTTCAGCTTCTGCGATCTCTTCCATCACACTCTCATTGTTCTCAACGCGCTCAACGAAGAACTTATCGATCACCGCTTGTAACGCTTGAACTGCAAGTGGTTTGCTTATGGCATCATCCATACCGTTATCGAGATATTCACGACGATCTTTCATGACATTCGCAGTCAATGCCACCAGCGGCGGTAGATTATCGTAGTGTTCACGGTAGTACTTAGCCACGTCAAACCCAGTCATGTCCGGAAGCTGAATATCAAGCAAAGCTAAGTCGTATTCATCCGGTACGAAGTTCACCAGCGCTTCCTCACCCGTCATTGCGACAGTAACAGAGTGCCCCAAGCTTTCGAGCAGAGATTTCGCAACAGTGACATTAAGTTCGATGTCTTCGACCATAAAGATATTAAGATGTACATTGTCGCGTTTTGCATCGATAACAGGTGCTTCTAACTCAACCACTGGCACGTGAATCGATACGGTAAAGGTACTACCGAATCCTTCCTCACTTGCTACGGTAATGTCACCGTCCATCATGTTGATCAGCTGCTTAGAAACCGCCAAACCGATACCAGTACCCACCGCATGCAGGTTATCTTTGCCTGATTTCACTTGGTAGTACATCGCAAAGATCTTATCGAGCTCTTCGTCTGGAATACCAATACCGGTGTCTTCCACTTCCATAATGATGGTTGCGTAATCTTCTTCAACATCGGCGCTCACCGTCATTACGACGCCACCTTCTTTGGTGAACTTCATGGCGTTGCTAACCAAGTTCCAGATAACCTGGCGTAGACGTGTCGCATCCACTTCTATCGCTTTTGGTAGCGAGCTCAAACGCTCTAGATCGAAGCGTAGCCCTTTCTGTTCAGCCATCAGAGCCGAGATACTTTCAATTTCAGCGACGAAGTCTTCAAAGTTCAATGGTGTAGGTAACAACTCCAACTTACGACGGTCAAATTTGTCCATGTCGATAATGTCGTTAAAGATGTTGCCCAAAGTAATGGCACTAACATTGATGGTTTGCATGTGCTTACGTTGCTCTTCAGTCAACTGACTATCAAGCAACATACGACTCAAGCCTACAATGCCGTTTAACGGTGTGCGCAGCTCATGACTGATAGTGGAGATAAAGGTGGTTTTATCACGGCTGGCTTTTTCTAATGATTCTTCATGACGCTTACGCTCGGTGATATCGCGACCGAAACCAACCAGACCAAGGTGGCGACCATCTTTGCTGTAGAACGGTACTTTGCGCAATTCAAAGTAATGTTTGCGACCATCAGGGTATTCTAGCCATTGCTCGTAGGTAATTGCTTGGTTATCAGCAAAGACTTTTTGGTCGGTATCGACGATATGCTCAGCCACTTCTTTGCTGTAGACATCCCAAGGGCTCAAGCCCACTAACTGGTGTTCTTTCTTACCAGTTAACTCTTCCATCGCGCGGTTACAGCCAGAAAAAACGCCATCAGCGTTGCGGTAGTAAATCAAATCTGGAGATGCATCGATAAAAGAGCGTAACAGCGCCGTACGCTCGGCAAGCTCAAGCTGAGTACGCTCACGTTGGAACACCTCATTCTCCAAGTCTTGCATCGCTTCTTCACGTGCTTCTTCTGCTTTAATACGCTCTTCAATTTCTTGATTGAGCTTTTCAATGTTCTGCTGCAGTTGAAAGTTCAGCTCTTGGTCACGCGAACGCATGTCCTTAAGCTTAGACACTAACTTGGTCAGTCTTTGACGAGACTCTTCAAGCTGATCCACCACGACAGATAGGAAATACACCGCCCAAGGGGTAATAAGCAGACCAAAGAATACCGAACGAACGATATCTATATCGTCAACGTTACCCTTAAGCGCCAACGTGATACCAACTTGCACAACAACAGCCAGTGCAACCAGCGCCAACGCCAGTAGTATCGAGAAACGGACAATCCCCAGCTTAACCAATAGGTCAACATAGTACTGGGCGAGATTTTTCATGGGCTTCATTCACTACTCCATGGAACAAGCTAGACATCGAACCCTGATCAGTTTGAAAAGCAAAACCGTTAAGCGCAGTTACTCAACAGCATCAATGTTTGAAAGACACACAACTGAAATGGCGACGCTTCAGGGCTCATCAACGCCTCATGCTGTGTATTCGCAGTTTAACGTGTTTGATACGGTGATTTAAACCGCCTGCTCTCAACTTAGAGCAAGCGGTCACAAAGCGTTAATAAGAACCAGGATGAACTCGAGTGCAGTCACGCCCATCAGCCTTAGCTTGATAGAGTGCGCTGTCTGCCATTGCAACGCCCATTTCTGGTTCGTCACCATGATGCGGGATGTAAGAAACAAAGCCGATACTCACCGTCAACCGATCCGAAGTCGTTGAGTTACTATGTTCCACAGCAAGTTCATGGATTTGTTCATGGATGCGTTTGGCAACTTTGTGTGCACCTTCCGTTGTGGTGTTTGGCAAGATAAAGCCAAACTCTTCCCCACCATATCGTGCTACGCAGTCCGATGACCGACTCACCACCTGTTGAAACGCCGCAGCGACTTGGACTAAAGCATCATCACCTTTTTGGTGACCATAGCAGTCGTTATAGTCTTTAAAGAAATCAATATCACACAACATGATCGTCAGCGGCAATTTCTCACGAATATGGTGATACCAAAGAGTATGAAGTTGTTCATCGAAGCGGCGACGGTTAGCGACTTTTGTCAGGCTGTCAGAGAAGCTTAATTTTTCTAACTCCAAATTCGCTTCCTCAAGCTTTTGCTCTGCAAGATAACGCTCAGAGATATCACGTGCCATAATCAATACACCGTTAGTACCCGATGCTCGGTCTTTAAATGGCGATTTCACCACATCAAACCAAGTATGATACCCATCAGTGCTGCTCACTTTATCGATGTAGCGTACAGGTTGTGTTTGCTGCAATGCTTGCATGTCACTAGCTTCCAAACGAAGGTAAATATCATCAGGCACTACGTCTTGTAGTCGCTTACCAATCAAATCCCCTACATCAGAAATGCCTAACGCATTCACAAATGGTTTATTACAAGCCTGGTAAACCATGTTTTCATTGAAGATACCGATAGAGTCTGGGCTGGCATCCAAAATGGTTTGTAAGATGGTATCGCGCTGTGCCAAGGCGACTTCGGTATCTTTACGACGTTCCATTTCGTCGCGCAAATTCTGCTGCATCTTGTGCCATTCAGTAACATCATGGCTGATAGATAAAGTACCAATCATCTCTCCGGACTGAGAAACCAAAGAACTTTGGTTTACTTCCAACAAACAACTTCGACCTTGCTGATCGGTTGTCCAACGCCTCTCAGTTTTACGTGTAGCTATTGGGTTCATCTTGGAGGAGCAAGCTTCTTCTCTGCGCCCTTCCCAAAACAGGTCAAACGCACGGTTGGTTGTCAGTACTTTACCTTGCTTATCTTGCAGACATATCAATTCAGATAACGAGTCGAGAGCGGAACGAGCAATACCTAACTGCTCTAATTCTTGTTGCTGCTCTTGGCGAGTAAACTGGTAAGGCTGAGCGTAAATAATCCATACGCGATGCCCACGAAGTAAGCTCTTTCGACCAGATAACTCAATCTTAATATTCTCTGTTTCAGACAACCGCCAATCAAACAACTGCTGCCCAAAATGTCGGCTGGAAAAGCTATCAAGTAATGCGATTATCTCGTCAGTGTTAAAAGAAGCAGGATAAAGAAAGCCAGAACCTAAACGGCGGATACCAAGCAATTGCATGGCAGAATCATTGGAGAGCAACAATTGACCACTGCCCGCATCTAACACGAGAACAGGGTAAGGAGAGTCCGTAACGATAAGTTTTAAAGCAGATTGAAATCGTATATAGATCAGCGTAACTGTGATTACACATACAACAGAGAGCAGGACCACAAATCCGTAGTCGCCCTGCCCATCCCAGAGCCAATTGAGTAACTGATCCATTTTTCCGACCTTTCAAGCAAATCGGAGGAAATATAACAGTTATTAATCGATCATTCTGCCTTTAATTCTGGTTTGATATAGATGAAGGCATCACCAGTTAAGCTGCCTTGTGAGCCTTCTCGATCCAATGCACGACCAATTTCAGTCATCGCTAACCAGCGGTTTTCACACCACAACGGCGACAAAAGAGTAGGACGGCGAGCAGCTGAGGAAACGCGATGGAAGATCACTTCTTTAGGAGTCATGCGGATCATTTCACTGGCGATAGCAACATAATCTTCCAATTCTGGGGCTTCTAGCTTTCCGGCACGCCACGCTTTCGCCATCGTACTGCCTTCTACGATATGTAAACCATGCAGTTTGATACCATCTGTGCCGACGTCCAAAACTTTACGCAATGTGTCGATGTTGTCATCGCGTGTTTCTCTAGGCAAACCGACGATCAGATGAGTACAAACTCTAATACCTAGTGCCCGAGCGCGTTTGGTGATTTCTGCATAGCACTCAAAATCATGACCACGGTTGATACGCTTGAGGGTGTCATTGTTGGCAGTTTGAAGACCTAGCTCTAGCCAAATCTCATAACCTTGATTCACATAGTCAGACAGTAAATCCAGTACTGCATCAGGAACACAATCTGGACGAGTGCCCACACAAAGGCCGACGATATCAGCAGCCTTGAGGGCTTCTTCGTACATGTTTTTGAGGACTTGTACTTCTGCATAGGTACTGGTGTACGCCTGAAAATATGCCAGATACTTCTTCGCCCTGTGGATCTCTCCAGCACGATCTTTCAATTGATCGTGGATACTTTTGATCTGTACTTCTTCATCCGCAAATGAAGCCACATTACAAAATGTGCATCCACCTCGACCAATAGTGCCATCGCGGTTTGGACAACTGAAACCACCGTGCAAAGTCAGTTTATGGACTTTTTCGCCATAACGGCGCTGAAGGTCTTGACCTAATGTGTTGACCAACTCATGTAACTGCATAGATTCTCACCAATAGTAAACCGTAATAAATCTCACTACGATTTATGTAACTAAATTACATCCCTGCAAGAAAAAACAAATAATTCTAGTCAATTCAAACAAACAGGTGGCGGTGCGAAATCAATAAAACTGCATAAAACCAACTTAAAACCTGCAATGTTGCGTAAATGTTAAACAAAAAGTGAATATTTAAACGAAAAAATTGGGTCACAAAGACGACTTTTCGTTGCATTTCGAAGTCACAAAATTGTAGGATACTTACACAACCCCGTCGTTTTTGTGACTTTTATTACAACATCAACTGCGGGAATTGTCGGCGTTATCCCGCTCCCACCTATATAAGTCACTAAATTGTGGCAATAAATAAAGGGATATCACCAAGGATTGTTTTTCTCGCAAAATTTTTCCTGCGAGATACGGAAAGGAATCAAGACTGGTCAACCTCGATCAGTGGCGAATCATAAATATAAAGGACAAGACGTACAGAGCGTACCTAAGACAGTCGAGATCTGTCCGGGGTTCTTGCGTCGACATTGAACTGGAAGGATGTATCTATGGTAGATAGAGAGCAAAATTCACAGGGTCTGTACACTCCGGAACTGGAGCATGACGCTTGTGGTATCGGTTTTGTTGCTCACCTTAAAAACCGTAAATCTCATGAAGTAGTGACTCAAGCATTGGATATGCTGGCTCGCATGGAACACCGTGGTGGTCAAGGTTGTGACCCATGCAGCGGTGATGGTGCGGGTATCTTGCTACAAAAACCTCATGAATTCCTATTAGAAGAAGCCGTTAAGCTGGGCATTAAACTGCCTTCATTTGAAAAGTATGGTGTTGGTGTCGTTCTTTTCCCGAAAGACGAATACAAACGCGAACAATGCCGAGATATTCTAGAACGCAACGCACAGCGTCTAGACCTTGAAGTTATCGGCTACCGCGTTTTGCCAACCGACAACTCAATGATCGGTGCTGACCCGCTAAGCACTGAGCCTCAGTTTGAGCATGTGTTTATCTCTGGTGGCCCAGGCATCACACCTGAAGAGCTAGAACGCAAACTGTACGTACTTCGTAACTACACTGTGCGAGTTTGCCTAGAAAGCGTTTCGAACATTGGTGACGACTTCTACATTAACTCAATGTCTTACAAGACATTGGTGTACAAAGGTCAGTTAACAACCGAGCAAGTACCTCAGTATTTCCTTGATCTGCAAAACCCAACCATGGTGACTGCACTGGCACTGGTACACTCTCGTTTCTCTACCAATACCTTCCCGAAATGGCGTCTTGCACAGCCTTTCCGTTACATTGCCCACAACGGTGAAATTAATACAGTTCGCGGTAACTTGAACTGGATGAAAGCCCGTGAAGCAATCTTAGAATCAGACCTATTTACTCAGGCTGAAATCGACATGCTTCTTCCAATCTGTCAGGAAGGTAGCTCGGATTCATCTAACTTCGATATGGCACTTGAGCTCCTAGTTCTTTCTGGTCGTAGCCTGCCACACGCATTGATGATGATGATCCCGGAAGCATGGCAAGAAAACAAAAACATGGATCCTAAACGTCGCGCGTTCTATCAGTACCACGCGAACATCATGGAACCATGGGATGGTCCTGCTTCAGTATGTTTTACTGACGGTGTTCAAGTTGGTGCGACACTCGACCGTAACGGTTTGCGCCCTTCTCGCTACACAGTGACCAAAGACAACTTCCTAGTGATGGCATCAGAATCTGGTGTTGTGAATATTGAACCAGAGAACGTAGAGTTCCGTGGGCGTCTACAGCCAGGTCGTATCTTCGTTGCTGACCTAGAGCAAGGTCGCATCATCTCTGATGAAGAAGTGAAAGACACCATTGCAACGGCGCAGCCTTACGAGAAGTGGGTAGAAGAAAACCTACTGAGCTTGAAGAAGCTGCCAGATGCAAGCAACCAGTTCAGCCAACCTTCTCCTGAGCGTTTGTTGCACCGTCAACAAGCTTTCGGTGTGAGCACTGAAGAAGTGAACGAAATCATCGTTCCAATGGCGAATGATGCGAAAGAGCCATTATCAGCCATGGGTGCAGACTGGCCTCTTGCGGTTCTATCTCATCAGTCTCAACATCTTTCAAACTACTTCAAGCAACTGTTCGCACAGGTAACCAACCCACCGATTGACCCGATCCGTGAGCGTATGGTTATGTCACTGAACACTTACTTGGGTAAAGACCAAAACCTTCTGACTGAAACACCACTTCACTGTCAGAAAGTAGAATTGGAATCGCCTGTTCTGGCGAACTCTGAGCTTGAGAAATTGCGTGCGATCGATAACGAGCACCTACAAGCGAAGACACTGGATATCGTGTTCCAAGCCAATGAAGATCAAGGCAAACTTGAGCGCGCACTAAAACGTATCTGCCAATACGCAGAAGACGCGGTTATCGATGGTTACTCAATCATCCTATTAACTGACCGTGCAGTAAATTCAAACCACGCGGCGATCCCAGCAATGCTGGCAGTGGGCGCAGTGCACCACCACTTGATCCGCAAAGGTCTACGTGCGAAGTGTGACATCGTGGTTGAAACCGGTGATGCGCGTGAAACGCACCACTTTGCAACGCTACTTGGTTACGGTGCGAATGCGGTTAACCCTTACCTAGTGATTGAAACCATCATTGAACTTCAACGTACAAAGAAGTTGGATCCAGAAGCGAACCCTCGCGATCTGTTCAACAACTACCGTAAAGCGATCAATGGCGGTCTTCTGAAGATCTTCTCGAAGATGGGTATCTCTACGCTACAGTCATACCACGGTGCGCAAATCTTCGAAGCCTTGGGTATCCACAAATCAGTGGTCGACAAGTACTTCACAGGTACGGTTTCTCGTATCCAAGGTCTAACCCTTGATGATATCGCCAAAGAAGTACTTATCCGTCACCGCATCGGTTACCCACAACGCGAAATCCCAATTCAAATGCTGGATGTAGGCGGTGTTTACCAATGGAAACAGCGTGGCGAGAAGCACCTCTTCAACCCAGAAACTATTTCTCTACTGCAAGAGTCTACGCGCAACAAAAACTACGATCAGTTCAAGCAATACGCGACAGCCGTAGATAAGCAAGGCGACAACGCGGTAACCCTACGCAGCCAACTTGAGTTCATTAAGAACCCAGCAGGTTCTATCTCTATCGACGACGTCGAACCAATTGAAAGCATCGTGAAACGCTTCGCGACCGGTGCTATGTCATTCGGTTCCATTTCTTACGAAGCACACTCCACACTGGCTGTTGCAATGAACCGCCTTGGCGCGAAATCGAACTCTGGTGAAGGTGGTGAAGACCCAACGCGTTTCGAGCGCAAAGAGAACGGCGATTGGGAACGCTCTGCGATCAAGCAGGTGGCTTCAGGTCGTTTCGGCGTAACCTCTTACTACCTAACTAACGCTGAAGAGCTGCAAATCAAAATGGCTCAAGGTGCGAAGCCAGGTGAAGGTGGTCAGCTACCAGGTGATAAAGTAGACGACTGGATCGGTGCAACACGTCACTCAACTCCGGGCGTCGGTCTTATCTCACCACCGCCACACCACGATATCTACTCCATCGAGGATTTGGCTCAGCTTATCTACGACTTGAAGAACGCGAACCGCGCGGGTCGTGTAAACGTGAAACTAGTATCAGAAGCTGGCGTAGGTACGATCGCTTCTGGTGTAGCGAAAGCGAAAGCAGACGTTGTACTTATCGCAGGTTTCGACGGAGGTACAGGTGCATCCCCAATGTCTTCAATCCGTCATACAGGTCTTCCTTGGGAACTTGGCTTGGCAGAAACGCACCAAACGCTACTGAAGAACGGTCTACGTAACCGTATCGTGGTTCAAGCGGATGGTCAGATGAAGACACCTCGTGACCTTGCAGTCGCAACACTACTTGGTGCAGAAGAATGGGGCGTGGCAACCGCAGCATTGGTGGTTGAAGGTTGTATCATGATGCGTAAGTGTCATAAGAACACCTGTCCTGTTGGTATCGCGACTCAAAACAAGACACTTCGCGAGCGCTTTGATGGTCGCGTAGAAGACGTCGTAACCTTCTTCCAGTACATGGCACAAGGTCTGCGTGAAATCATGGCTGAACTTGGCTTTCGCACTATCGATGAGATGGTCGGTCAAGGTCAGAAGCTGAAGATTCGCCAAGACGTTTCTCACTGGAAATACAAGAACCTAGATCTGTCTCCTGTTCTCCACGTTGAACAGCCACGCGAAGCCGATGGCGTATTCAACCAAGCTCAGCAGAACCACAACCTAGAAGAAGTGCTAGACCGTAAGCTGATTCAAGCAGCGATTCCTGCACTCGAGAAAGGCGAAGCGGTAAATGCCGAGTTCCCTATCGTCAACACGGACCGCTCTGCAGGTACCATGTTGTCGAACGAAATCTCGAAAGTGTATAAAGATGCCGGTCTACCTCAGCCAATGAACGTGAAGTTCAAAGGTTCCGCGGGTCAATCATTCGGTGCATTCCTAGCTAAAGGCGTGAAGTTCGAAGTAGAAGGCGATGCGAACGACTACTGGGGTAAAGGCTTATCTGGCGGTACGTTGGTACTTTACCCAGACGCAAAATCAAGCATTGTCGCGGAAGACAACATCGTGGTTGGTAACGTGTGTTTCTACGGTGCAACTTCGGGTGAGTCTTTCATTCGCGGTATGGCTGGCGAACGTTTCTGTGTTCGTAACTCAGGCGCAAAAGTAGTAGTAGAAGGCGTCGGTGATCACGGTTGTGAATACATGACTGGTGGTGCTGCAATTATCCTTGGCTCAACAGGTCGTAACTTTGCTGCAGGTATGAGCGGCGGTGTGGCTTACGTATGGGATAAATCAGGTGACTTTGAGTCAAAACTGAACCCAGAGCTAGTAGACCTAGATCCAATCGAGCAAGAAGACAGAGATCTATTACTCGACATGCTAACTAAGCATGTTCAATTCACAGGAAGTGAAGTCGCTCAGTCTTTCCTAGACAATTTTGAAGCTAGCCTAGCCTCTATGGTTAAAGTGATGCCGCGTGATTACAAAGCGGTTCTTCAAAAACGTAAAGCTGAAGCACAGTCTCAAGGAAACGAAACTCAAGCGGAGGCAGTATAATGGGTAAGCCTACTGGATTTTTAGAGCATGGTCGTGAACTACCACAGAAGATCGACCCAGCTGAACGTATTAAGAACAATAAAGAGTTTGTTCTAAACGAGGAGTTTGGTGACAAAATCAATACTCAGGCTTCTCGTTGTATGGATTGTGGTGTGCCGTTTTGTCATAACGGCTGCCCTATCGGTAACATCATCCCAGAGTTTAATGACGCAGTTTATCGTGATAGCTGGGAAGAAGCATGGAACATTCTAAGCTCGACTAATAACTTCCCTGAGTTTACTGGTCGTGTTTGCCCAGCACCATGTGAAAGTGCTTGTGTACTTGGCATCAACCAAGACCCGATCACTATCTGTAATATCGAGAAAACCATCGTAGAAACGGCGTATCGAGAAGGGTACGCCAAACCAAAAACACCACGCTCTCGCACAGGCAAAACTGTTGCGATCATCGGTTCTGGTCCTGCTGGTCTTGCGGCTGCCGAGCAGCTAAATAGCGCTGGTCATACTGTGACTGTATTCGAGCGAGACGAGAAAGTGGGTGGTCTACTGCGTTTTGGTATCCCAGACTTCAAACTGGGTATGGATGTGATTGACCGCAAAATCAACTTGATGGCAGAAGCGGGTATCGAATTCAAAGTAAATCAACACGTTGGTGTCAATGTGAATGCCCAGCAACTACGTCAAGAATTCGATGTGGTTCTGCTGACTGGTGGCTCAACTGTTCCACGTGATTTGCCCGTTCCGGGTCGTGAACTAAAAGGCGTCCATTTTGCAATGGAGTTCCTAGGTCAAAACAACCGTCGTGCCAATGATATGGATCTTAAGGGTGAAGAACTTCACGCTGCGGGTAAGCATGTTGTGGTGATCGGTGGTGGTGATACCGGCTCTGACTGTGTGGGTACATCTAACCGTCATGGCGCAGCAAGCATCACTCAGGTTGAAATCATGCCGATTCCACCAGAGAAGCGCCCTGCTAACATGCCATGGCCACAGTACCCAATGATTCTACGCACTTCGACCTCTCATGAAGAAGGTGTTGATCGTCACTGGAACATCCTGACCAAAGAGTTCATTGGCAATGACAAGGGTGAAGTTACAGGTCTTCGTTTAGCTGACATCGTTTGGCAAGATGCGAAACCAGGCGAACGTCCGAGCTTCAAAGAAGTAGAAGGCAGTGAGCGAGTGATCCCATGTGATATGGCATTCCTAGCGATGGGCTTCCTGCACCCAGAACCAACAGGTGTACTTGCTCAATTGGATATTGCACTCGATGATCGCGGTAATGTAGCAACCCAAGGTTTTGCTACAAACCAAGAAGGCGTATTTGCAGCTGGTGATATGCGAACAGGACAATCTCTGGTTGTTCGTTGTATCAACGAAGGTCGTGAATGTGCCCGTGCTATCGATGACTATTTAATGGGTGGCACAAACCTAGAAGCAAAAGCAGATTCACTGATGCTTTCTGCGTAAAGGGAGTGTTCTCACTTCCTCTTTCTGAGCATTAAACCCAGCCATCAGTAGTATCGATGGCTGGTAGCAAAGAAAGAAAACAGTTCCTTCCAACCTTTTTATTTTGACCAGCATTTTGTGCTGGTCTTTTTTATTCCTGCTAGAATCAAATGTTACTTTTTTGTAACAATCATTTTTCTATCTAACTGAATTTATTAGATTATTTTAGCCAATTAAATGGTAAATCGCATATTCACGTGATTATTCACTAATAACTTGACCTTTTTTACAATAAGCTATAGCTTGTGAAGTTGGTGAAAATAAAACACACAATTTTTGTTAAGATATTTGACGAATTTTATTGAATAGATATACATAAAACTTAGAAAGTGACGCATAGTTAGTCATCATTATCAACTTGAGCAGTGTTGATATATCTGTCGGGATGACAGATAAGCAAAGGGAGAATTGCAATGGCTCTTTATGATCCAAGTCTTGAGAAAGACAACTGTGGATTTGGCTTAATCGCGCACATGGAAGGCGAGCAAAGTCACAAGCTGGTACGTACAGCAATTTCTGCACTTGATCGCATGACCCACCGTGGTGGCATCGCCGCCGATGGAAAAACCGGTGATGGTTGTGGTCTTCTTCTACAAAAGCCCGATTCCTATTTACGCCTTATCGCCGAAGAAAATGGCTTCAACCTTGGCAAGCAATACGCCGTGGGGATGATTTTCTTTAACCAAGATCCGGTGAAAGCTCAACTCACCAAAGACATCGTAAACAAAGAACTGGCTCAAGAGACCTTAACCGTAGCGGGCTGGCGTGAAGTTCCAACTAATTCAGAAGTACTCGGTCCGATCGCTGCTGATTCACTTCCAGACATTCAACAAGTCTTTATCTCTGCACCAGCAGGTTGGCGCGAGCGTGACATTGAACGTCGCCTCTATATCGCACGCCGTCGCATCGAGAAACAAATTACAGAAGATCCTGACTTCTACATCTGTAGCTTGTCGACACAAGTTCTGGTGTACAAAGGCTTGTGCATGCCTGCGGACTTACCGCGCTTCTATCTTGATCTTGCTGATCTACGCATGGAATCTGCTATCTGCCTGTTCCACCAGCGTTTTTCAACCAATACTCAACCTCGTTGGCCTCTGGCTCAACCGTTCCGTTACCTCGCTCATAATGGTGAGATCAATACCATTGAAGGTAACCGCCAATGGGCTCGTGCTCGTGCTTATAAGTTTTCATCGCCACTGTTGCCAGATCTTCAAACTGCAGCACCATTTGTGAACGAGACAGGCTCTGACTCTTCCAGCTTGGATAATATGTTGGATCTCTTTTTAGCAGGCGGTATGGATATCTTCCGTGCCATGCGCATGCTTGTGCCACCAGCATGGCAAAACCACCCAGATATGGACCCAGATCTGCGAGCATTTTACGACTTCAACTCCAAACACATGGAACCATGGGATGGCCCGGCAGGTATTGTTCTGTCCGATGGTCGATACGCCGCATGTAACTTAGATCGTAATGGTCTGCGTCCTGCACGTTATGTGATAACTAAAGACAGGCTGATCACTCTAGCATCAGAGATCGGTATTTGGGATTACGCTCCGGATGAGGTTGCCGAAAAAGGGCGTGTTGGTCCTGGCGAACTGCTGGTTGTCGATACTCGCAAAGGCAAACTATGGCAATCAAGTGAGATCGATAACGATCTGAAATCTCGCCACCCTTATCGCGAATGGATGGAAAACAACGTTCGCAAACTCACGCCTTTTGCTCAATTACCAGAAGAGCAAGTTGGCGAGCGCAGCTTTGATGAAGACTTGCTTAAGACTTACCAAAAGCAATTCGCCATGAGCAACGAAGAAGTCGATCAAGTGTTGCGCGTTCTCGGTGATATGGGACAAGAAGCGGTCGGCTCTATGGGTGATGACACCCCGATGGCCGTCTTATCCTCTAAAGAGCGCTTGGTGACTGACTATTTCCGTCAGAAGTTCGCGCAGGTAACCAACCCGCCGATCGATCCACTGCGTGAAAAACACGTGATGTCACTAGCAACCAGCATCGGTCAAGAGATGAATGTCTTCTGTGAAACTGATGGACACGCGCACCGAGTAACCTTCGATTCACCAGTGTTACTTTACTCAGACATGCAGCAATTACTCGAGCTTGGAGACAATTACTATCGTAATACCATTCTCGATATCAACTACGATCCACAACAGAAAGATCTTAAACAAGCCATTAATGATCTGTGTGAGCAAGCAGAACACGTGGTGCGTGAAGGCACCGTGCTAGTGGTGCTTTCGGATCGTGCTTTAGTCAAAGGCAAACTGCCAATTCCTGCAGCAATGGCGGTCGGTGCCGTTCAAACTCGCCTGATCGATGCGAACTTACGTTGTGATGCCAACATTGTTGTTGAAACAGCCACGGCACGTGACCCACACCAATTTGCTGTCTTGCTTGGCTTTGGCGCCACTGCGGTTTACCCATACCTAGCTTATGAAGCGCTAGGTAAACTCATTGATGATAAAGCGCTAGAAAAAGACTATCGCGATGTGATGCAAAACTACCAATACGGCATCAACAAAGGCCTGTACAAGATCATGTCGAAAATGGGGATTTCTACCATCGCCTCTTACCGTTGCTCACAACTGTTTGAAGCAGTTGGATTGAGCCAAGAAGTGGTCGATTTGTGCTTTAAAGGTGTAACAACTCGTATTGAAGGCGCAAATTTCGACGACTTCCAACAAGACTTGTACAACCTTTCTCGCAAAGCTTGGGCGAAACGTAAAGCCATCGAGCATGGTGGTTTATTGAAATATGTCCACGGTGGTGAATATCACGCCTACAATCCAGACGTGGTTGGCACACTGCAAACTGCGGTGAAATCAGGCGAAAGCAACGATTATCAGAGCTTTGCTAAACAGGTGAACCAACGTCCTGTTGCCATGCTGCGTGACTTAATGGCGCTGAAAAAATCAGATTCCCCATTACCACTTGAGCAAATCGAGCCAAGCACAGAACTCTTCAAACGCTTTGACTCGGCGGCAATGTCCATTGGTGCACTTAGCCCAGAAGCACACGAAGCACTTGCAACAGCGATGAACCGCCTTGGTGGCTACTCTAACTCAGGTGAAGGTGGTGAAGATCCACGTCGCTTCGGTACAGAGCGTAACTCGCGCATCAAGCAGATTGCTTCAGGTCGATTTGGTGTTACGCCTCACTACCTAACCAATGCAGACGTACTGCAGATCAAGGTCGCACAGGGTGCGAAGCCGGGTGAAGGTGGTCAGTTACCGGGACACAAAGTCACCGCAGAAATCGCAAAACTGCGTTATTCGGTACAGGGGGTGACTCTGATCTCCCCTCCTCCACACCACGATATTTATTCGATTGAAGACTTAGCCCAGCTGATCTTCGACCTAAAACAAGTCAATCCAAACGCATTGGTTTCGGTGAAGTTAGTTTCTGAGCCAGGTGTCGGCACCATCGCAACAGGTGTCGCGAAAGCTTACGCTGATCTCATTACCATCTCGGGCTACGACGGTGGTACTGCAGCAAGCCCACTAACCTCAGTGAAATACGCAGGTAGCCCTTGGGAATTAGGACTGGCAGAGACACAACAAGCACTGGTTGCTAATGGTCTACGTCATAAGATTCGTCTACAGGTAGATGGTGGTCTAAAAACCGGTCTGGACGTGGTGAAAGCGGCAATTCTCGGTGCCGAAAGCTTCGGTTTTGGTACTGCGCCAATGGTGGCAATGGGTTGTAAGTTCCTACGTATTTGTCACCTCAACAACTGTGCTACTGGCGTTGCAACTCAAGACGAGACGCTGCGTAAAGAGTACTTCAAAGGTCTTCCGGAAATGGTGATGAACTACTTCATTGGTCTGGCGGACGAAGTACGCGGATTACTCTCTGAACTTGGTGTTGAAAAACTGACTGACTTGATCGGTCGTACGGATTTATTGGAAACCATTGAAGGTCTGACAGCAAAACAAACCAAGCTGGATTTGTCGAATATCCTTGAGGCACCAGTCTCTCCAGAAGGACACCCTCTTTATTGGACACAGCCAAATACACCATTTGATAAAGCCGAGCTAAACAACAAGATCATTGAAGACGCGCTGCAAGCGGTTGAGAAACGTCAATCTGCTAGCTTCTTCTACAACGTGATCAACACCGACCGTTCTGTGGGTGCTCGCCTATCAGGTGAAATCGCTCAGCGTTACGGCAACCAAGGCATGGCGGCAACGCCAATCAAGCTGCATTTGGACGGCACAGCTGGTCAGTCATTTGGCGTTTGGAACGCAGGTGGCGTAGAGCTTTACCTCACTGGTGATGCAAACGACTACGTAGGTAAAGGCATGGCTGGCGGTAAGGTGGTTATCAAACCTCACCTTGGCACTGCATTTAAGTGTAATGAAGCGACCATCATTGGTAACACCTGTTTGTACGGCGCGACCGGCGGTAAACTGTTTGCGGCAGGTAAAGCAGGTGAGCGTTTCGGCGTACGTAACTCAGGTACGATTGCCGTCATTGAAGGCGCTGGTGATAACGCTTGTGAGTACATGACCGGTGGTATTGTTGCCATTCTAGGTGCGACTGGCGTGAACTTCGGCGCAGGCATGACCGGCGGGTTTGCATACGTATTGGATGAGAACCAAGACTTCCAAGGTCGCGTGAACAACGAATCGGTTGAAGCGATATCTCTGTCAGATCTCTACATCCACCAAGAGCACTTGCGTGGTCTGATTGCCGAACATCTCGAAGAAACCGGCTCTAGCCACGCAGAAGATATCTTGGCGAACTTTGATGAATGGATTCCAAAGTTCTACTTGGTGAAACCACAAGCGGCGGACTTGCGCACGCTACTTGGTCACCAGAGTCGCAGTGCCGCAGAACTGCGCGTTCAAGCCCAGTAATCATGGAGGATGTTTGAATCATGAGTCAGAACGTTTATCAATTTATCGATGTTCAACGCGTAGATCCTGCGAAGAAGCCTATCAAAGTTCGTAAGATCGAATTCGTTGAAATCTATGAACCATTTACCAAGCAACAAGCGACTGCGCAGGCGGATCGCTGCTTGGATTGTGGTAACCCATATTGTGAATGGAAGTGCCCAGTACACAACTACATCCCACAATGGCTAAAGCTTGCCAATGAAGGTCGTATCCTCGAAGCCGTAGAGCTATCGCACCAAACTAACAGCTTGCCTGAAGTTTGTGGTCGAGTGTGTCCGCAAGATCGTCTATGTGAGGGCTCTTGTACTCTCAATGAAGACTTTGGCGCCGTCACTATAGGTAACGTTGAAAAATACATTACCGACAAAGCCTTCGAAATGGGCTGGAAGCCTGACATGTCTAAGGTGGAGTGGACCGATAAAAAGGTAGCCATCATTGGTGCAGGTCCAGCAGGCTTGGCTGCTGCCGATATCCTAGTGCGCAATGGCGTGAAACCTGTGGTGTTTGACCGCTACCCTGAAATTGGCGGTCTACTGACCTTCGGTATCCCTTCGTTCAAGCTTGAAAAAGGCGTGATGGAAAACCGCCGCCGCGTCTTCACCGAAATGGGCGTAGAGTTTCAGATGAATGTCGAAGTAGGTAAAGATGTGCAGATGCAAGAGCTGCTTGATGAGTACGATGCCGTCTTTTTGGGGATTGGTACTTACAAGTACATGCGTGCGGGACTAGAAAATGAAGGTGCGCCGGGTGTTTACGACGCTCTGCCATTCTTGATTTCAAATACTTACAAGGTCATGGGCTTGGAGCACGACCAACCTTTTATCGACATGGCAAAGCAGCGCGTAGTTGTACTCGGCGGTGGTGATACCGCGATGGACTGTGTTCGTACCTCTATTCGCCAAGGCGCGTCAAACGTGGTATGTGCTTACCGTCGTGATGAAGCCAATATGCCCGGCTCTCGCCGCGAGGTGAAAAACGCCAAAGAAGAAGGCGTGAAGTTTATGTTCAACCTTCAGCCTTTAGGAATTGAAGTCGATGCGTCAGGTAAGGTCTCGGGGGTCAAAGTGGTGAAAACCGCTCTTGGTGAGCCTGATGAAGCGGGTCGTCGCCGTCCAGAGCCCGTAGAAGGCAGCGAACACGTTCTACCGGCAGACGTCGTGATCATGGCGTTTGGTTTCCAGCCACACAAAATGGACTGGTTAGCTCCGTTTGATGTCGATTTAGATCAATGGGGTCGTATCAAAGCCCCTGCGAAACAAGAGTTCCAATTCCAGACCAGCAATGAAAAGATCTTCGCGGGTGGCGATGCGGTGCGAGGCTCTGATCTAGTCGTCACTGCAATTGATGAAGGACGAAAAGCAGCAGAAGGCATTCTCGATTACCTCGAAGTTTAATCACAGCTAACATCACAAAAAGGATCCTATTATTGGATCCTTTTTCTTTTGTATCCATATAATTAGAAGCAAAATTATAAGAGTAAATACAATGAAAAAAGCCGCTCTCCTTTCCATCACTTTGCTCGGCTTAACCGCTTGTAGCCAAGGAGTCACAACCATGACGGATCGTTCTCAATCACCTTGTGGTGACAAACCAAACTGCGTCTCCACTCAAGATACGCGTGCAGAATACAACCTAACGCCATTCACCCTGACTGATTCAGCGAACATCGATGCTATTGAGCAAATTGCACTTGAACTGCCAGGTGCGAAAACAGCGGTGAAAGAAGGCAACTACATACGCGTAGAGTGCACATCTAAAATCATGCGCTTTGTGGACGATTTAGAACTTAAGGTAGAAGGCGATCAGCTGATTGTTCGCTCAGAATCTCGTGTTGGCTATTCAGACTTTGGCGTGAACCGTAAGCGTGCTGAACAATTACGTTCACTACTGATGAATGCTGAGTTAATCAAATAACGACCACATATTGGTGCAGAGTGGTATACTCTCGCCAACTTAAATTTTTATCGAAAGAGAGTGTTATGAAAGTTGGTATCATCGGTGCGATGGAACAAGAAGTCACCATCCTGAAAGAAGCAATGACAAACTGCCAAACAGTGAACAAAGCAGGTTGCACGTTTTTCTCTGGTCAGATTAACGACGTTGATGTGGTACTGCTTCAATCTGGCATCGGTAAAGTAGCAGCAGCAGTTGGTACAACCATTCTGCTAGACGAATACCAACCAGATGTGGTTATCAACACTGGCTCTGCGGGCGGTTTCGACTCAAGCCTAAACCTAGGCGACGTTGTTATCTCAACAGAAGTTCGTCACCACGATGCAGACGTAACCGCGTTTGGCTACGAAATGGGTCAAATGGCAGGTCAACCAGCGGCATTCAAAGCAGATGAGAAGCTAATGGACCTTGCTGAAAAAGCACTGGCTCAAATGGAAAACACTCACGCAGTTCGCGGCCTGATCTGTACTGGTGATGCGTTTGTTTGCACGGCAGAACGCCAAGAGTTTATCCGTAAACACTTCCCTTCAGTTATCGCTGTAGAAATGGAAGCATCTGCTATCGCTCAAACTTGTCACCAATTCAACACGCCGTTTGTTGTTGTGCGCGCTATCTCTGACGTAGCAGACAAAGAATCACCAATGAGCTTCGAAGAGTTCTTACCGCTAGCGGCGAAAAGCTCTTCAGAAATGGTATTCAAAATGTTGGAACTGACTAAGTAAGTCTATCGAATTTCATGGAAGAAACCTTTCAGCAGTTTTATGCCAATGGTGCGCTCCTCGTCATGTGGGGCGCATTATTATTCCATCTCCTGCTCCCCATACCGCACGCTGCGCATCCAGTGACGCTTTGGCATAAATTCGCCGAGCAACTGGCTAACAAGGTCAATAACAACCACAACTACTCGCAAAGTATCATCTCTGGCGGACTCGCTCTTCTTCTTATGCTTGTGCCTTGCTTGATATTACTGCTCGCGATGAAGCCTTTAGTTTGGCAAGCACCGCTATTTGAGCTGGCATTACTGCTGATTGCTCTTGACTGGCGAAACAATGAATCACTTGCTAAACAACTCGTCACCGCAATGTCGAATGAGAATAAAGTACAATGCCGAGCACTACTCAAGCCTTACCTGAACCGCGATACAGAGAGCTTATCGCTACTAGGCATTGGTAAAGCTGGAGCAGAAACCATCATCATGGGTTACGGACGTAACGTAGTGTGTGTGCTGTTTTGGTATGGAGTAACTGGTGGAATTGGCGCGTTGATGTATCGTCTTACTGCTGAGTTAGCTCGAGCATGGTCTCCTAGTCGACGTCAATATTCACCATTTGGCAAACCAGTTATTCAATTAACGGCGGTCCTAGAAATCATTCCATTACGCTTATTCGCGATGTTTATTGGTGCGGGTAAAAACGTATCAAGCGTTTCAACTGCTATGCTTCAACAAGCGAAATCTTGGCCGCTTCCTGGACCGGCATGGTTGTTGTGCTCGATTGGTAACAAGCTTCAATTGTCACTTGGTGGTCCAGCTTTGTATCAAGGACTGCGAGCCGAACGTGCAAAACTTGGGGGGCGTATTGCACCATCAGCCATTCATCTAGCGCAAATCCAAACACTGATAGTTTGGCGTATCTTTGCTTGGATAGTTATCCAAAGCCTAATTCTCGGATTCATTTATCAAGGACTATAATGAAAAATCTTTGCTTTGCCCTTCCTCTTATCTTCTCTGCTGTTTCTTTTGCCAATGAACCTGTTCAACGAGTCATCAGCCTAGCGCCACATGCAACAGAAATCGCCTATGCAGCTGGTCTTGGAGACAAGCTGATTGCGGTCAGTGAGATGAGTGACTACCCCGAGCAAGCCAAAGACCTAGAAAAAGTATCAAACTATCAAGGCATTAAACTCGAACGCATCATCGCCCTTCAACCCGATTTAGTTATCGCTTGGCCTGCAGGTAATCCAGCCAAAGAACTTGATAAACTCAAGCAGTTTGGCATTCCGATTTACTACTCAACAACAGGAACGTTAGAGGATATTGCCAAGAATATTGAACAACTCAGCCGATACAGTGAGAAGCCGGAAGTAGGACGAAAAGCCGCTGAAGATTTTCGTGCACAGTTAGAAGCGTTAAAAGAAAAGTACAATACCGAAGATAAAGTTAGCTACTTCTATCAGTTGAGTGAAAAACCGATCATCACCGTTGCGGGCAAGAACTGGCCAAGTGAAGTATTCACCTTCTGTGGTGGTAAAAATATCTTTGCCAAAGGCAGTGCCCCTTACCCACAAGTCAGCATCGAGCAAGTGATTACTCGCCAGCCTGAAGTACTGTTTACCTCTCGGCATGCCATGAGTAATGATGGAATGTGGGCAGAATGGAAGAGCGACATCCCTGCATTAAAAAATGGTCATGTTTGGTCACTTAATTCTGATTGGATCAACCGCCCGACCCCAAGAACCTTAAACGCGATCACAGAGGTGTGTGAACACTTTGAAAGCATTCGGCAAAAACGCTAACGTTTTCGTTGGAAATCCCGTACAATTTCCGTCCCATTTCTGTTCCCCCACAATTTGTTTATAAGGTACCAAGTAACATGGACTCCATGCTGCTTTATATGATCGATTTATTCGGTACTGCTGTCTTTGCGGTTTCTGGAGTTTTGCTCGCAGGCCGATTAAAGATGGATCCTTTCGGTGTGATCGTGCTCGGTAGTGTGACTGCTATTGGCGGTGGCACTATTCGTGATATGGCGCTTGGCGCTACCCCAGTATTCTGGATTACTGACACGACCTATCTATGGGTAATTTTCATTACCTGTTTATTAACCATGATTTTAGTTCGTCGCCCTAAACGTCTACCTTGGTGGGTCCTTCCTGTATGTGACGCAATTGGTTTGGCAGTATTTGTTGGTATCGGTGTTGAAAAAGCCCTAGCTTACAATGCATCCGGCATGGTGGCAGTTATCATGGGCGTCATTACTGGCTGTGGCGGCGGCATCATTCGCGATGTGCTAGCACGTGAAGTGCCGATGGTTTTGAGAAGCGAAGTCTATGCGACAGCATGTATCATCGGTGGTATTTTTCACACGACTGCATTGAGCATGGGTCATGACCACTCTTTCGCCCTACTTGCAGGCGTCGTTTCAACATTGATTATTCGCCTTGGGGCGATTCGCTGGCACTTATCACTGCCAACCTTCGCCATAAATCGATAATGTTCAACTTATTGATTGAAAAGAGCCGTCATAACCGACGGCTCTTTTTTTTGGTAAACGTCAGTCGCTTCTGATTCTGAGCTTAGTTATATTAAGGCTATTATTCCCAACATTCATGGATAGACATGTTACTGGAAGGCATCGAAACACTATTAGTTTTAAGCAAAGCGAAAACCATGAGCCGCACAGGGAGTTTGCTGTATATCAGCCAATCTGCGGTGAGTAAACGTATCGCGAATCTAGAGAAAAAACTGGGAAAGAAACTTGTCGAACCATCGGGTAGAACCATAAAACTCACACCTGATGGCATGGCTTTGATCGAAAATATTGGTCCCTCTTTTAATGAGTTACGTGGTCTTATCTATGAGCAGCAAGAACTAGAAGATACGTCTGTAATCACTCTCGATAGCTCAAAGTCTCTCATTGCAGGTTATCTCGGGAAAACTATTGGTGATTACCTCAAACAAGACCAGTACTTAACCATAACCACTAACCACAGCCCTAGAATCGTTGAGCGAGTTCAATCCGGTAAAGCAACCGTTGGGCTTTGTGCAGGGCTATTGCCACCGCATCATGGTTTGATGGCTTTCCACTTATGTGATGAGCCTTTTTTCCTCGTTAGTGATCAACCACTGTATACGCTCCCGAAAAAAGTAATCACAAATGATTTAACCAATCCATCCAATAGCTACCAACTGCCAGCATTAGAGAAAATCGGTATTAAGCCATTGATGGAAATGGATGCCTACACAGCGGCAGCCCAACTCGCACTGGGAGGAGCAGCTCCTGCATTAATCCCGTTATCAATCGTCAGAGCGTTGAAGATTCCTGGCGATAACTGCTTTATGTTTGAGCCACTGACCTCTTTGATTCGACCAATTCATATCTGCGTTAGGCAGAACGTGTACCAGTCGCCAAGAGTTAAAACAGTGATAGAAACCATTGGTGATGTTGTTGCCAGAGAAGTTTCGCGGCCATCAGCATAGACATAGTAATCACCAAAGGTCGAATCCACTTTTGGCCTTTGGTCACCACTACTTTGGCACCAAGCTGAGCACCAATAAAGCCACCTACGGCCATGGTAAGGCCGATTTCCCACACAGGTAAACCAGCAAGAATAAAGAACAGTAGCGCCGCAATGTTTGAGGTGAAGTTAAGAATCTTAGTGCGGGCAGTCGCATCAACCAGTGAAAAGTGACCTAGTGCGACAAAACAAAGAGCAAAGATAGAGCCAGTGCCCGGTCCAAAGAAGCCATCGTAGAAGCCTACGCCCCCACCAACACACAAAGCAAACATCGCTTCAGAAAGCTTGGGGTCACCTTCAGCCGCTTTCGAGGTTGAAGAAAGCAAAAAGTAGAGAGAAATCGCGATCAGCAAGACTGGGATAAGACTAGTGAGCACACCAGCATCGATAAACTGCACAGCCTCTGCACCAATGGCAGAACCAATAAAGGTACATAGAATCGCTAAGCGCATCTCTTTCAGGCTAACAATACCATTACGCACAAAGTACCAACTGGCAGAAAAGCTTCCAAACGAGCTTTGGAGTTTGTTGGTCGCCAATGCCTGAGTAGGACTTAACCCTGCGGCCAACAAAGCAGGGAGCGTCAAGAGACCACCGCCACCAGCCATCGCATCAATAAATCCCGCAGCAGATGCGACAAAAAACAATGCAATTAAGATTTCGAACGTAACTTCCACTTGTGCGTCCTTGTAAATATTTGTAACCAAGATGGAGCAACGATAGCACTGTCTGACAGACGAACAAAAGGAAACTCAAGACACCAACCTATTCCAGATTTTCATCATTTAACTTAAAAAACAATAAATAACAAAATAGATTATTACACAAAGACTTTTAACTCCGCCCATTAAATAACAAATATGCCTTATCCCCATCAATTAATTGATGCAAAATAATTATTAATCCATAAAAATAAAACGCTATGTATCATAGTAACTTCTCAAGACAAATTATCTAGAAAAATATATTCTTATATG
>NZ_JAPPTO010000022.1:0-102548 GCF_027587135.1 Vibrio sp. MM46 | reverse complement strand
AGTCGGTTATGTTGATTTGTTTGGTATTAGCTTTAGTGATGTATATTCCAATTGTTGAGACAAAAAATGAAATTAATGGATTTCCTAATATTAAGCGTAGTTATGAGAAAAGTTATTTTTTTGAATTAAGATCAAATTATTAAAATTAAGACAATGTCGGTCTCGAAAGTGTCTCAATATCGAAAACTAATCATTTGTTTAACATTTCTGAATCTAGATGATAGTGGGTTTTCTAATTAAGAGCGCGCTAATTTAGTTGTTTTGATTGTGACCACAATATCTGTACAAATAACCTTTGCCGATTTTATGAATATATCAGTAGTTATATTGCTTTTATTTATAGGTAATTTGCCTTATTTAATGGGGCTATTTTTAACCATATTGAAAAAGAAAAGAGACTTGATATCTTTCGTCCCTGAATATTATTACTAGGTTTTCCAAGAGGGATGAAATGCTAAAACCAAGTCAAGTTGGGCTAATCTCAGCCATGTGTTTGTTCTCTACTTTTGCTGTCGCGAAAGGTGAGCGGTATGGTGGCTCGGTCAGTATGCTTACGATTGAGAGCATTGACTATGACGAAGGTTCTAGCGGAGACGTAGATACGTTGCGGTATGGTCTTGTGCACACACGTCCGATCGACGAAAACAACAACCGCTGGCGCTGGTGGCTTGGTCTTAATTACCTTACAGAGGATGTTGACGCTCCTTCAAATGGGATTTACCAAGAGGTCACAAACTATGAGCTTCGTGTCGTTCCTCAATACGCTCTGAGCTCTTGGAGTATCTTTACTCCATACGTTGGCGCCGGGCTTTCTCTTGGTTACTCGCAGTATTCGAATCGCTGGAAAGTAGACTCGGATGGCTTTCGTTACGAAAGTATTGATGACATCGACCAATTCGAACTTGGTGCAGTTGTTACTCTCGGCACTGCAATCAAACTGGGCAGTAACCCAGATGCACATATTCAGATTATTCCTCAAGCTTCCTACATTCTTCCGGTAGTCAATGACGGAGTTGGTGGGGTAGAGCTTTCTGTCTCTTTACTATTTTAAGGTTTAGCAATGCAAACACATCAGCTAGTCCTATTCATTTCAAAGTGTCCAGAGGAATACACGGGTGCCAAGCATATTGAAATGCCAGAAGGTGGTGGTTCAGTTGGTAGAGCGCCAAGCTGTACTCTCGCTTTGACAGATCACAACCGTTTTATTTCTGGTACACACTGCTTGGTCAGCGTATACGGAGACACTTTTTACATCAGTGATGTGTCTACAAATGGCACTATGGTCAACGGTAACAAGATCCTCAAGAACCAGCCGGTTTCGATTGTGGACGGTGATGTGATTTCTCTTGGTCAATACGAGATTGGTGTTTCATTGGAGCATGTTTCGGCTGCTCAAGACATTGCTGCGGATATTGCTCCAGAGCGTGTTTCCAATGACCCTCTTGTTAATCTTGGCGAGGCTGTGGTCGAGGAAGAGGAAAAAGTCGGTGCATTGGAAGATTTGTTCATGGAAACAAAACAAGACGATGTGGACAGTGATGACCCGATCGCTCACCTGAAGTTTTCGATGCAACGCGACGACGACCATCTTATTCGTGACGTCGAAAAGCCAGATGCTTCTCATTCCAAACCAATCGGAAATACACGACAAGTTGTTGATGATAGCTTTAGCATTCACTCAGAATTCGATATCCCTAATTTGATTCCAGAAGATTGGATGGCAGGTACAGAGACGAGCCAGGCATCAGTTGGACCAGAAATAGTGTCCGCTCAAAATCGCACGGTTATCCCAGAGGATTTTGCCAACTCCGAACTTCTTGCATCTCGAACAGAGAGGGGGCGACCTGAAATCCATCAGTATGGTTCGCAACCATTCGAGCAACGCGCTAATCCCTCAATTCAGTCGTCTCCACAAAGATCAGAGCCTGCCGGTCACAAGTGGGAAGAGGTAACACAAGCCTTTATTCCTTCGACACAATCGTCTCAACAAGAAGTGAAAACTACAGAAACGAAAGTGGGCTTTGTTAGCAATGAATCGTTGAACCCAGAGAAAGAAGGCGCTTCCTCTGACATTAGTAAAGCCTTCTACGAGGGTTTAGGGATCAGTAATCCAGATTTGATCAGCGACGAAGCCTTGCTGTTTAAGCAAATGGGAACGTGTCTTCGTCTGTGTATCGACAATTTGCAAAAAGACCTTCATGAGGTGGAATCACTTAAAGGTGAACAGGGATTAAGTGAAGCGGATTCGAATCTTGCGGAACTGATGTTGACGCTAAACAGCCAGAACCTTCTATCTCCTAACGAATTGGTAGAGCAAATGCTGGATGAGCTCAACGACCATCAAATTATTTTTAATAAGGCACTCAATGAGTTGCTGATCGAGCAGTCAGAGACGAATGACCCTGTCACGTTTGCAAGCGATGTGGCAAGTAAATCTATGTTCACCACTAAATCAAAGTTGTGGGGTGAATATGTGGAGTTTTACGCCAATAACCGTCGCCAGATGAATGAGATGTCATTGAAAGGTCTGATCAAGAAAAACTACACCAAAGCGATTAAGGGAAGTCATGCGTAGTATTGCGATGTTGCTCGGATGTGCTTTGCTATCCGGTTGTTCCATGTGGGACCAATTTAAAGAATCAACGGGAATTACACCCGAAACGTCCTCAGTCGAATTAGTGATTGAGGCATCTTCTGTGCTTAATGTTCGTGAAGGTGGTCAATCCTCCCCAGTTATTTTGCGTGTTCATGAACTGACATCACCAGTGCTATTTCGCAGCTTAGATTTCTTCGCACTGTTTGAAAACGACAAAGCGTCGTTAGGCGATGAATACATCAAACGTTACGAATACCAAATGCAACCGGGTGACAAAATCCATGAATTTTTGGAGCTTGACCCTGCCACTCGCGCTGTCGGATTTTCGGTAGCGTTTCGCGATATTGATGGCTCTTCTTGGCGCAAAGTTGAAGTGATTGAAGAGAAGAGTGAGTACTACATCAAACTTAAGTTAGAAGGCAGTGAGTTAATTTCTGACAACACTCGCGGCATTGAACAAGTTTACTTTTAAGGAATAAAATCATGTCTTTATACAATCCAGTTGTTTGGCAAGATGGAATGTTCATGAAGCCGCAGCACTTTCAGCAACTCGATCGTTCGCAAAGTAAACTGTCGAGTATGTTGAGCGCTAATGCATCGCCGTTGCATTGGGGAATTAAGCGTTTAGAGATTAACTCTCAGCTGTTAGCGCTGGGCAAAATTGGTATTACCCGCGCTGAAGGCATTCTTCAAGACCGAACGCCTTTTGACCTGCCGCTGCTCGCTGAACTACCAGAAGTAAAAGATGTCGATCCTTCAATTGCCGATAAAGTGGTTTATCTTTGTTGTCCATTACCCTCTGAGCGTTCTGAACTATTCGGCACTAAGAAAGACGGTGCTCGTTATACGATGGAATCGCAAGAAGCAGTCGACGCTTGTTATGATTCGGAAGACATGGCAAACATCGTAGTCGGTAAGCTTAACTTTTGCTTGATGTATGACCATGAAGACAAGAGTGCGTACACATCTATTCCAATTCTAAAGATCTCAGAAGTGAAGCCAGATGGCAGTGTCATCTTAGATGAGAGCTTTATTCCGACTTGTATTGATATTCATGCTTCAACTGTACTGAACAAGTTCGCCACCGAGTTTGCCTCTATGTTGAAACATCGCGCAGAGTCTATCGTTCAGCGTTTAGGTGTTGTTGACCAGCAAGGTGTATCTTCAGTTTCTGATTTTATGCTGCTTCAAGCTCTCAACCGATATGAACCATTGTTTTGGCATTTCGCCAGTGCAGAAGGTATTCACCCTGAGTCGTTTTATCGCATTCTTCTTCAAGCAGAAGGCGAGCTTTCAACCTTGTGTTCTGCATCTCGTCGGCCAGTCGAGTTCACTAAGTACAACCATGGCGACTTAACCAGTTGTCTATCGCGTACGCTTGATAGCGCAAAAATGACATTGAGTGTGATGTCAGAGCAACGCGCAATCCCACTGACGTTGAAAGACCAAAACTACGGTATTAGAACTGCAGCGATTCCAGACAGTAAGATCATCGACACAACGACCTTTATCCTTGCGGTTAAAGCAGATGTTACTTTGGATGTTCTTCACACCCAGTTTGTTAGCCAAACGAAGATCGGTTCTATCGACAACATTCGTGACTTGATCAATCTGCAACTGCCAGGTATCGAGATAAAACCAATGCCAGTTGTGCCTCGTGCGTTGCCTTACCACGCTGGCTACACCTATTTCGAACTGGATAAGACAGGTGAAGAGTGGGCGGCACTGAAAAACACTGCTGCGATAGCGGTTCACGTAGCCGGCGACTTTGCTAACTTATCATTGCAACTATGGGCTGTTCGTCTATGAGTTACGCAGAAACCGACGTTACCGTAGTTTTATTCCAACCAGAACCTGGCAAACCTATGGAGGTGATGCCAGCGCCGGACCTGTCTCGTAATATCGCGGTACAAGACTTAAACATCGAAAACATGGGCATCAACCCTTTGGTCGACCAGTTCTCATGGTTGATCGCCAGTTTATCTTGCATGTCTTCGATTCCTTGGCTTGATGACCCAATGCCGTTTCGTGAGCAAGTGGCTCGTGAGATAAGAAAAGGCGAGCGTAAGCTCAATGAAATGGAATTGGATCGCGCATCCATTTTGGTCATCCGCTACTGTTTGTGTGCCGCGATTGATGAATCGGTCTGCCGACAAGAGTGGGGCGCTAACAGTCATTGGAGCCAGAACAGTTTGCTATCCGAGTTTCACAATGAAACATCTGGCGGTGATAAGTTTTTCGTTATTCTCGAACGTTTAAAAGCCGACCCACGCAAATACCGTCACGTTATTGAATTTTTGTACTTACTGCTTCAACTCGGTTTTCAGGGAAAATACGGTCGTGAAGAACGCGGTAACGAAAAGCTCGCTGAAATTGGCAATACCATTTATCGCTTGGTACGAGACGAACGCTTGGCAGAGCAAGAGAAAGTCTCTCTCGTTAACCTTAAGGCCAAGTATCTTAAGAAGCCGTTAAAAAGGGTTGTCTCACCCAAGCTGATTTTAGGTATCAGCGCGATTACCTTCGCAATCATGTATGCAGCGACCTACATCGTCATCGATTTAAAATTCCAGCAACTGCTTGAAGTGTATCGATAAACAGGAGAACTCAAAATGAGATCTTCTGCCAGTTTTCAGCGTTATCGTGAGTATTACTAGCTTATTAGTGAAATTCACTAGGTATTTAGAGAGATTGCAATATGCGATCTCTTTTATTATTCAATCAACAAAATTCAAATGGATTGGTTATGGGCGTAACAGTTGGTGCAAATGGACTTTCGATAGTTCATAAAGGCTCAGGTGGTGAAGCGAATGCAACGCTCCCAGATGTTTGTTTAACGAAGGTCGGCAAGCCGATCGTTCCTATCCCTTATGGTAACAATGCTAAATCAGCAGACCTTGCTGGGGGCACAACGACTATCTCTATGGATGGGGGCAACAGTGTCGCGATCAAAGGCAGTACATTCTCAAAAAGTACCGGTGATGCGGGCGGTGATAAAAAAGGCGTCGCATCCGGCACTATAGAAGCCGAAGCAAAATTTATCTCAGCCTCACCAACAGTCAAGTTTGAAGGTAAGGGCGTATGTCGCCTGTCCGACCAAATGACCATGAACAAAGCCAATACCATGTGTCTTGGCGGCGCACAAAACCCCTCGGTTTCTGTTACGGAAGATCAGGAAGGGACCTATACGGTTGATTTGTACCTCTCTTACTCAGACGGTGAACCCGTTCAAGGCGCAACTTACACTCTCACAGATCAATCTGGCGCCGTATTTGAAGGAACACTAGACAACAACGGTAAGGCTTCGGTCGGTGGCGTTGCTCCGGGTGAGTTTGCCATAGAGTACGGCGAGGACAGCCGAGACTTTATGCCGAATGTCCCAACGAAGACCAATCCAAACTTTAATCCAAGTGCGAACGCTCAACTGATCATTGAAGAAACAAAGAAAGGTGAAGTTGGCTTCTGGGAAAATGCTTGGACGCGAATGTCTGGTGCCGCCAGTTGGATTTGGGGCGTGATTCTTGGTGATTTCAACGATGATGCTTCCGTTGAGCAGATCATCGCCAATACGGCGCTGACAATGATTCCTGTTGTAGACCAAGCCGCTGACGTGCGCGATTTATCTGCGAACATTATGACTTTGTTGACTGAAGAAGAGCGCGATAAGCCTGAAAACTGGTTAGCGCTTTCACTTACCCTTGTCGGCTGTGTTCCTACATTTGGTAGTGCAGTAAAAGGTACGTGTAAAGTTGCGCTAAAAGGCGGTAAAGGAACATCAAAAGATACTTTGTTAGCTGTTTTAAGAGGCATGGGTAAAGGCGATCCAGAAAAATTCTTGCGTACGTTAGATTGGATGGATTACGCCAAGCAAACCAGCCAGATTGTTAGCGATGTTCTAAAACCTTGTATTGAAGTGGCAACTGAGTTGGCTTCATACGCAAACAGAATGGGCGCAGATGAGCTTGGTGCGTATTTCTTGAAGCTAGCGGATGAGGTAAAAATCATCGATAAGATGGTACCGGATAAGCTTAAAGAAGCGATGGGCGAGTTTGATGATCTTTTTGCTCGCATCTTAGGTAAGGGCGAGAAAACGTATCCAGCAAAAGTAAAACATAATACCGGTGAGTCTGCTCAGTCAGGAAAGAACTCTGCGAAGGCAAATGAGGAGAAAGGGACTAAAACAGTTCGTTGTAGAGTGTGTAAGCGGGCAATTGCCGATAAACGACATAAGAAAAAATGTGTCCTTCCAGGAAGGAAAAAATGAGTATGAGCAATAACGGTTTTTCTCGACATGTTTCTGGTGAAGCATTATTAAAGGCCAATCATATATTAGCTGAAAAATGTGATTGTCCTCTTACTGGACATCATCTGATTAGCTTTAATTTGTTCGAAAAGCTATCAACTCAGCGAACAGAACAGATGCGAAACAAAGAATACAGTTGGAACAGTTTAGACAATATAGTAATACTTCCCAGCAGTGACAAAGGTACTGCTAAAAAGGTTGCGTGCAAGTATCGTTTGCCTTGGCATTCTAGTGGTCATACGGGTAGAAATACAGTAAGTAAACTGAATCTTAAGAGTGATGAACAAGTGTACTCTAATTCAAAGCCTACCTCGATGTTAAATGGGGGGAATCCAATGAAGAGGGCTAGTATGCTGAACAGAGACAAAAATAAGATTAAAGCATATCCTTCTAAAGCCTATCATAAGTTTGTAAAGCAAGAATTGCTAGAGACGTTGGAAAAGCTACACTGTGAAATGCCACCTCCTGTATATCGAAAAGAACTGAATGATCTTTCGGAAAGAATTTGTGACATGATAAGTGAATTTACGATATTGCTTCACAATACAGGAGATGACTTTTCTCCAAAAGGAAATGGTTGTAGAAGCTCAGATTGTCAGCAAAGAACACACAAAAATACGACTTGGCCGGAGATAGAAGAAATATGGAGTGGACTTTTTTATAAGAAAGCCCTTAAGTTCAATTATCTAAAGGTTGCTAGTAAATTATAGGTTTAAGATGGAAATAGCATACATAAATGAGGACTTTAACGAGGGTGAATCATTATTTACTGCCGTTGATAGTCGGTCGTCTTTCTATGATGATAATGATTTCACTCCCACTTCTTGTATAAGTGAGATTGTGTGGAAAGATGATGATATCTATGAAATTGAAGCATTAGATTTAATCAGAGGTGGTGCTTTTAATGTCACTAAGCCTATTGCTGAACTAATTATGAGTTTCGACCCATACGGTGTTGAAGTTTATCCCGCAAAATTAACCTGTTCCGGAGACGGAGTGTTAACTGAGCGCTACATAATAGCAGTAGATAACTTAGTAGATGTCGTTGATTATGATAAAAGCATAAAAGTGACTGACGTAACTACCCGTTTTTACTTATCTGATGAAAAGATTAAGGAACTTCCGGATAGCAAGAGGCACGTTTTTAAACCTGTCGGAATGACAAAAACGTTCTTCTCAATCGAGTTGTTTGAAGCGCTTGTCCGTTTAGATGAGGAGGGTAAAATAAGTACTAGTATCGTTGCCTTTTCATTTGATACATCCGAAGAGACGCCCCGAGTCTAGTGTAAGTAGGTAAATAGAATAATGACTAACTACATAGTTTTATCTAAACAATCTTTGACTGACTTCCCATTCCAGCAAAGCCCTAAGCCAATAGTGCCAGTAGAGCCAGATTTGCTTTTGGAAATGACCTTTTCTCCAAAGCTATTTATCATCAGTGATATTGCGTCAAAAGTAGAGAAACTGGTCGTACATGGAGTAGAGTGGCTAGACGCTCGTGTCGATTGTTCTCCAAGCCAACCAACAGATGAACAAATTAAAGTTTACGAAGATTATCGTATGCCTTACATCCATCAAACTTATAAATTGACGGACAAAGAAAAACAATACGGCAAGTTAAACTGGCTAGACATTGAATCAACAGAGTTTGATTTTTCTAAACTAGACAATGTTCCTTTAGAAGAACGATTAATATTTAAGCTAGAAGAAGACTTTGGTTTAGTGTTTATTCACCAGAGTGTGATTGACCTTCTTAAAAAAGACGTTAAAGACGTTTGGGTAAGAGATGTATAGAAAGCGCCGAAAGGCGCTTTTTCATTTGTTACAAGATGGAGTCTAAAGGTAGGAAAATAAACCATTTTAATAGCTAAAATAATGCTCCCAGTACTATAGAAGTAAAAGCATTTTTCTATAGTAGTCGTCGCTGGAAAAAATAAAGTAGGGTATATATGTATTTTTCATTGATCTCCGAAAACTACTTCTCTTCAAGTGTTAACTTTGCTTCTGTAGATAACAGAGAGTCGTTGTACAGTACAAACCATTATCATCCAACTTCATCGATAAACCCTGTTGTGTGGGCGGATAGTGAAGGAGGAAGTATAAAAAACGTTGGACTGATAGTTGATTGTGGTGATTTATCGGTAAGTCGTCTATTTGCTGAAATCTTAATGAGTTTCGACCCTTTTGGTATTGAATATTATCCTTCTCAGCTGAAGTTGGAGGATGGAGAAGTACAGAATCGATACATTTTAGCTATCAATAATATTATAGATGTACTAGATGAAGAGCGTTCAGATATCGAAATCTCTCCAAGAAGCGGTGAACTGATAGTCCACGAATTATTTATTTCTGAAGAAAAGTTAAAGCAAATTCCGTTATCTAATAGAGTAGCATTTCGAGTAAAAGGTGCTGAAACGGCGATGTTTTTTTGTGAAGAATTGTTTGATGTGATTGACTTTATGGCAGAATTTGACTCTTTGAGAAAAGCTAAGATTAGCACTGATGACCTTGCTCCAAAGTTTTGAGGCTTAAGATGAAAGAACAATATCATGTACTAACAAAGCAGGACATTACTAGTTTCCCATTCCAACAAAGCGCTAAGTCAATAGGGCCAGTTGAGCCTGATTTACTACTTGAAATGACCTTTTCTCCAAAGCTATTTATCATCAGTGATATTGCGTCAAAAGTGGAGGAACTGGTCGTCCACGGAGTAGAGTGGTTAAACGCTCGCGGGATTGTTCTCCAAGCCAGTCGCCTGATGATGAAATTAAAGTTTACGAAGATTATCGTATGTCTTACATCCATCAAACTTATAAATTGACGGACAAAGAAAAACAATACGGTAAGTTGAACTGGTTAGACATTGAATCAACAGAGTTTGATTTCTCTAAATTAGAAAATATCCCCTTAGAAGAACGATTAATATTTAAGCTAGAAGAAGACTTTGGCTTAGTGTTTATTCACCAAAGTGTGATTGACCTTCTTAAAAAAGACGTTAAAGACGTTTGGGTAAGAGATGTATAGAAAGCGCCGAAAGGCGCTTTTTTAATACCTATGAATAAAAATACTATATACGTTGCTCTATAAAGCCAGTGTCTTAGTGTCACATTTATTACTAAACTTCGTTTAGTTAACCACGTGATTGCTTCATACATCCTTTTTTCTGTTCGCTTTTTATACTGCCTGTAAATCAATCACAACGACTTACAGGTAGTTTTAGATTATGAGTACGAATGCAAAAGCATGGGTAGAAGAGATTGTTTTACCGACTTACCCGACGGGCAAAGTTGACTCGAATCCGTTATTTTTGGAAAACCGTGTTTATCAAGGCTCTTCTGGCTCCGTATACCCTTACGGCGTGATCGACAGTATATCTGATCATCAAATAGAACAGACATATCAAGCGGTATATATCGAAAATGATTATATAAAAATCATGCTATTGCCTGAGCTTGGTGGGCGCATTCATCGTGCGTACGACAAGATGAAAAAGCGTGATTTTATTTACTACAACGAAGTCGTTAAGCCGGCTTTAGTTGGACTACTTGGTCCTTGGATTTCTGGTGGTATCGAGTTTAACTGGCCTCAACATCATCGTCCGACAACGTTCATGCCTACAGATTTTAAGATTGAAGAGCATGAAGATGGAGCCGTTACCGTTTGGATTGGTGAAGTTGAACATATGTACGGTTTGCAAGTAACCGCTGGCTTCAAACTTTATCCGAACAAGGCGCTTGTCGAGATAACAGGCAAGGTATATAACGGCAACGATACTCCTCGACAGTTCCTATGGTGGTCTAACCCAGCGGTAAAAGGTGGTGATGATCATCAAAGTATCTTCCCACCAGATGTCACTGCGGTATATGACCATGGCAAACGAGATGTTTCGGATTTCCCAATAGCGACTGGGGAATATTACAAAGTCGACTATTCGCCGGGTACGGACATCTCGCGCTACAAGAATTTGCCTGTTCCTACTTCTTATATGGCAGATAAGTCCGCTTATGACTTTGTTGGCGCTTACAGTCATGATGAGAAAGGAGGGTTGTTGCATGTGGCTAATCACCATGTCTCTCCTGGCAAAAAGCAATGGACATGGGGAAACTGTGATTTTGGATTAGCCTGGGATCGCCAGTTGACCGACAGCAATGGACCTTACATCGAATTGATGACTGGGGTTTACACCGATAACCAACCGGATTTTACTTGGATTGATAGTCATGAAGAGAAAAAATTCACTCAACATTTCCTTCCATATAGCAATTTAGACAACGTTCATAATGCGAACACGGAAGTCGCGATTAAGTTGGATCGAAGCGGGAGTTTCGTTGAATGGGCAGTTTACGCTATTTCTGAGATTGCCAACTACGAGGTAGTTATTTCGGACAAAGCGAGTGTACTCGCTAAACACCAACTGACAATGACTCCAGGTGATGTGGTTGAAGAAAGCATAGAGCTTGCTGAGAGCACGCGCTTAACCATCACAATCTTGAATGAGGAGGGGAGAGTATGCCTGTCCTATCTAGAGCATATTGACGCTAAAGATGAACCAACGCCCGATCCTGCCTCCGCACCAGAAAAACCTGAAGATGTATCGAGCGTAGAAGAACTGTATTTCATCGGACAGCATTTACAGCAATATCACCATGCAACGAGTAATCCAGCGGACTACTACCAAGAAGCCCTCAAACGCGACCCAAATCATTATGCAACCAACGTCGCGATGGCTTCGCTTGCTTATGATTGCGCGGATTACCAAGGCACACTTAAATATTCTGATGCCGCTTTGGAGCGTGCTCACAAGCTCAACAAAAACCCTTTATGCGGCAGAGCAAGCTACCTTCGTGGCTGTGCAAATGAAAAACTGGGGCGTCTTGATTCTGCCTTTAGCGATGTATTTAAAGCAACGTGGAGTAGTAATTGTCGTGATACTGGCTTTTTCGCCGCTGCTCGCATTGCCACAAAGCAAGACCGTTTAAATGAAGCATTAGAATACGCGGAAAGAGCACTGGAACTGAATGGTACTCACTACCAAGCTGCAACATTGAAGGTGTTTTTGCTTAGTGCATTGAACCGACACGCAGAGGCTCTTCGTTTTATTGATGAACAAAGTGAGATGCAGCCTCTTGGTTATGGTATTTCATTCGAAAAGTATCAGTTAACTCGCTCTGATATTGACTTATCGGCGTTTAAGCAACTCATGAATCAAAGAGAAGCTAACACGATTCATCTTGTTAACTTTTATCTTTCGATTGATGCAAAAGAACGCGCTAAAGCGGTCTTAGCTCTGAACGAGAGCACAGGTTCAATGAGTTTGATTTATAAAGCGTATTTAGTCGATGAACCCGAACAGGCGGAAGCCTTATTAGATGTCGCTGCCGATCGATTTAACGACAATGTTTTATTTCCGAATACCTTAGCCGAAGTTGAAGTTTTAAGTGCTTTTTCAGGGCATTACTTTACCCAATATCTACTGGGTTGCTTCTTCTATGCGAAACGAAGCTATTCAAGAGCGGTATATCATTGGGAAACAGTACTAAGGCTCAACTCACACTATGCGCCCGTACTTCGAAATCTATCTGTCCATGCCTATAACAAGCGTCGAGAGCTGGATAAAGCGATTTCTTTGATGGGGTTAGCATTCGAATTGTTTCCGAGCGATGCCCGAGTTCTCTATGAACTGGATTACTTGAAAAAAGCGGCGGGTGATACGCCATTAGAACGACTTGCTTTCTTGAGGGCAAATCTAGAAGTGGTCAATCAGCGAGATGACTTAACTGCAGAGCTGCTTAATTTGTATAACATCTGTGGTGAGCTCGAACTTGCACAGACATGCTTATCTACAAGGCAGTTCCACCCTTGGGAAGGGGGAGAAGGTAAGGTGACAGGGCAGTTCATCGTCAATAAGCTGAGATACGCATTGCAGTTTATGCAACAAGGGAGCTTCAATAACGCGCTTGAGTTATTGAATGACGCTCTGACTTATCCAACAAATTTGGGTGAAGGTCGCCTCGTTGGCCAAACTGACAATGATATCCACTATTTCTTAGGGCGTTGCTACCAAGAGTTAGGCGAAAGAGAGTGTGCCAATCAGCACTTTGCTCTTGCAACTCAAGGTAAACAAGAGATTAACCAAAGCCGTTACTATAACGATCAACCCGCTGATTACTTGTTCTATCAAGCGGCTGCAATGCACCAATTGGGAGATACCGCACAAGCAGTATCACTGTTTGAGGATATGGTGTCTTGGGCCGACTCAGAATGGAATGCGCCCGTAGAGGTCGACTTTTTTGCTGTATCACTCCCAGCGTTAATTGTCTTTGATAGCAATTTAACAACAGAACATCAGCAACACTGTTTATTTGTAAAAGCAATGGGTCAATTTGGCTTAGCTTTGACAGATGAACGTCATGGATTTGAAGATTTTGAACTTACATTGCAGGCACTGTTAGGACAAGCGCCTGCTCATACAAAAGCGAATCTATTAAAAGAAATCGCACAACATCGCTATGCGTTTGGCTGTAACAGTCAAAATTAATGGATAGGTCACTCCGGGTGACCTATCACCTGGGGTGACTCTAAAACAATAACTTTAATAGATATGTACCTCTACAAGGATTTACTATGCGTAAAACAAGCGATCAACTCAATATGAGAAACATATGGCTCATCAGTCTGGTGGCCGCCTGTGGTGGATTATTATTTGGTTATGATTGGGTCGTAATCGGTGGTGCCAAACCATTCTATGAGGCTTATTTCAACATTACGAATGCGTCATTGTCTGGATGGGCAATGAGCTCAGCGTTAATCGGCTGCATGGTTGGGGCATTTATTGCCGGCACCGTGTCTGACAAATATGGGCGTAAACGTCCGTTAATTTTAGCGGCACTGTTATTTGTTATTTCTGCATGGGGAACGGCCGCTGCCGATAGTTTTAATGCGTTTGTGGTGTTCCGAATTATAGGTGGCGTTGGTATTGGCTTAGCGTCAGCATTGTCACCGATGTACATTGCTGAAATTGCACCTGCTGATAAACGAGGAAAGTTTGTCGCGATAAACCAACTGACCATCGTTATTGGTGTGCTTGCTGCTCAAATCATTAACTTATTGATTGCGGAGCCTGTTGCTTCCAATGCAGCGCAAGCGGATATTTTGCAATCATGGAATGGTCAAATGGGTTGGCGTTACATGTTTGGCGCCGAACTTGTGCCTGCATTTGCGTTTTTACTGCTCATGTTTGTTGTGCCTGAATCTCCACGTTGGTTAGTAAAAATGGGCATGGTAGACAAAGCGAAAGCTACATTACTGCGTATTGGTAGCGAAAGTTATGCGTCTCGCACTGTGCAAGAGATCGAAAGTACCTTGTCTGCAGAAACTCGTTCACTTCCGTTTAGTGCGTTGTTTAAGCCAGATGTGAAGCCAATTTTGGTGATCGGTGTTGTTCTTGCTGCTTTCCAGCAGTGGTGTGGTATCAACGTCATCTTTAACTATGCACAGGAAATCTTTGCCTCTGCAGGCTTTGATATCAACGATACCTTGAAGTCGATCGTTGCAACAGGATTGATCAATCTCGTGTTCACCATTTTGGCGATTCCTTTTGTTGATAAAATTGGTCGACGTAAGTTGATGATTATCGGGTCGGCTGGCTTGACGGTGATTTATGGTTTGATGTCAGCCGCATATGCCTATGGAATGCTTGGTTTGCCGGTATTGATGCTCGTCCTTATCGCGATTTCTATCTACGCTTTGACGTTGGCACCAGTGACTTGGGTTCTTCTTTCTGAAATGTTCCCGAATAAGGTTCGTGGCACCGCGATGTCGGTCAGCACGTTGGCACTTTGGGTCGCGTGTTTCGCACTCACTTATACGTTCCCACTGCTTAATGCGGGGTTAGGTGCTTCAGGTTCCTTCCTACTTTACGGTGTTATCTGTGCCTGTGGTTTTGTGTTCATTTACAAACGCGTTCCAGAAACGAAAGGGCGCTCTTTGGAAGAACTGGAAAAAATCCTTGTTACTCGTGAAGCTGCGGTAGGTAAAGAGGTGAACGCATAACTCACTCAGTGCTCTCTATTGAGTGAAAATAACAGAGTAAGCTTCAAGAAGGTCGCTATTAAGGTGACCTTCTTTGCGCTTAAATTGGGAGTTACGTATAGAGGTTATCTAACTCTTGCTCAACCCATAGGTAGCTCATCCCGACTATTCGCTCAATTTGCGTTAAATGCCCGAACGAGACTACGGTGAGATCTTGTTTACGAGCATTCTCGTCTTCGAATGGATTAATGAGTGTTTGTTGTGTGATTGTCTTTAACCAACATTCACCTAGAGCACAAGTGTTTCCATACAAGATGATTTTGTTGATGTTGAGTGTGATAAGAAAGTTATAGAGAGATTGTCCAAGAATTGTGGCTGCGTGCATTGCAACTCCCTGTGCAATTGGGTCGTCGTTTTGATACAGCTTAACAAAATCATCGAATACAAAGTCATCGATATGCACAAGCTTGGATGCGTTTTCCTGACGGGAAAGGTATTGCTTACAAAGCGCTGTGGAACTGGCTTCCGTCTCTAAGCAACCTTCTCGACCACAGCCACAAATGATGCCGTTATTCGCGACTTTAATGTGACCAATCTGCCCACTGCCAAACATCTTTCCTCGGTATATGTCATTGTGGATCAAGAAAGAAGAACCGATACCGTAATCAACGTTGAGTACGCAAAAATCTTCACCGTGATGCCCGTCTAACCACTTTTCAGCTAAGGCTAGCATGACGCAATCATTGTCGACTAGGACCTCAACGAGCAAGCGTTGCTCAAGAAGATATTTTAGCTCGATAGGTTGTGTCCAAGGAGCTTGCGGCATTCGCATGGAAGATCCTACATGAGTATCCACTTGCCCGTGTACGGCAATAGAGAGTCGATAACTGGTATTTGGCTTGGACTGACGGCAAGCAACAATAGCCGTCACGATATCCTCAATTAGTTCGTCAGGTGTTTGTGGGGTAATAGCTTGATCAATAAAGTCCGAAGAGGGCGTCATTTCATTATCGACCATTACCGCTTGGATACGGGTAGGAGAAACACTCATGCACACGGTGTAAGGGCGATCACTTGATACTTTGTACAAGCCGCCAAAGTTACCCTTTGTTGCTTTGGATACACTGAAGTTTTCTACTCGACCTTGCTCAACTAAAGCATCAACAATCTTACTAATAGCAGGAATGCTAAGTTGCGTTTCACGAGCTAACTCTGATTTGGTCATGCCTTTGCTTTTATACAGCAATGCCATCACAAGGCGACAGTTGTAGTGTCGAACTTTTTGATTATTCAACCCCTTATGGGCGCCAGATTGAAATGGTTTGTTAGGCATTGTTCGAACATGGCTCTTGGATGATTTAATGTAGAAGGCGCTAACTAAATTCTGTTTAGTTATCTATGTGACTTTGTTATCAGTTGTTGAATATCTAACTGCATAAAGTAGTTATAAACAAACATATCATAATGAAGTGAAGGTTTATCGATGGCTACTCACACTCTGAATAATGGCAAGTTGAAGTTGGTCGTGAATGAGACTGGAGGGTGCGTTGATTCATTTCAGTATATTAACGGATTCACCTTTGATGTGTTGAGAGCCAGAGTCAATACTTCCAACGGCTTTGCCGGAGATTCAAGTATGTTTCCCATGCTGCCAATGGCGAATCGTATTCGCGGAAATCAATTTGTTTGGCGTGGGCATAAAGTCGTGCTGCCGGTTAGTCGTGCCATCGATGATATGTTTTTCTTGCATGGAAATGGATGGATTTCTGATTGGGGATTACTGACCAAAAACGCAGGTGATGACTTTTTGGAATTAGAGTTAACGTCAAGTATCGACGGCGTATGTGAATACCATGCCAAACAGTCTTATCAACTGTGTGATGACACCCTTATTGTTACCATGGTTCTGACCAACCTTGGGGATGATGCTTTTCCTTTCGGGGCTGGCTTCCATCCATTTTTCTCAGTTCAGCAAGATACACTTGTAGAGTTCCGGGCGATAGGTTTTTGGTTTGAAGATAAGCAGAATCTTCCTGAGCGTTTCGTTAGGCATATACCTTCAGATTACAACTTCAATAGCAAAAAAACAGTGCCCGATTTATGGATCAATAATGGATATCAGATGAGTGATAGCGGAGTTAGGGCGATGCTAAGGCACAAAAATGGCGTGTCGGTATTAGTGTCGAGCCCTTGCCGTTACCTGCAAGTTTATAAGCCCTCGGGTGAAAGCAACTTCCTTTGCCTTGAGCCTCAAAGTCATTATGTTGATGCGCATAACTTTGGTTGTGAAAGCCTGAGCGTTTTATCGCCGCAAGAAAGTATGCAAATCAGTATGTGTATACGAGTTGTGACATGAACTTGATGAGAAATGTGCCATAAAAAATTGGTATGAAAGCCCCTAGCGATAGGGGCTTATTCTGTGGAACCATTTATTCTGCGGAACTATTGGATAGCGAGTGTTAGAAATAGTGGAATAGTGGAGGTTCGTGCATTAAAAAGTTTTGATGAGAGATGTTCCAAGCATAGGCGCCAGCAAGCGTGAACACGACATAATCTCCAATATCGAGGTGAGTGATGTTTTGATTTCTAGCAAGAACGTCTTTTGGCGTACAAAGTTGACCGACGAATGTCGCGTGTGAGTGCGTAATCGGCTGTGATATGACTTTGGGTTTATTACTCGCTAAAATCGCAAATGGATGATCGTGACTTTGTGCCGCAGGGGTGCGGAAGTGATGTGTACCACCACGCGCAATGACAAAGTTCTCGCCCAAGTTTTGCTTGATGTCTAACACTTCCATAACGTAATAGCCGCATGGTGCAGAGATGTAACGTCCGCATTCAAATCGCAGTTTCCAATCTTGAACTTGTTCTTTCGCGATCAAAAACTCTAACTTGTCGCAAAACTCAATCCAAGGGAAGTGCTGCTCATTATTTTGGTAGTTAATGCCCATGCCCCCGCCAAGGTTGATCATTACTTCATCCAGCTCAAATTGTGTTTGCCAAGCTTTAACGACTTGGAAGTAACGTTGCATTAATGCTAGGTGACGATCTACCTCGAGTTGATGAGACATTAAATGGAAGTGGAAACCTTTTAGGTGCACGTTTGGAAAATCACGCAGCAGAGTGAGGGCGTTACTTAACTCGCTTTCATCCAATCCAAAAGGCGTTGGTTTCCCACCCATGGCGAGTTTGCTTAAAGTGATATCGCCAATATCGATGTTCATTCGTAGAAAAATCGAGGCAGAACGGTTCAGCTTTTCTGTTAATCCACCAATTCGATGCAATTCAGTGAGACTCTCGACATGAATAGCATCTACGTTGAGCTCAATCGCTTGCTCAAGTTCGCTTGGCATTTTGCCCGGACCACCGAAGATCAAGGGCATATTGAGTTGCTGTTCGTGTAGATGAGTAAGCTCTCCGCCGGATGCAGCTTCGAAACCGTCGACATAAGGCGCGAGTGTTTTCAAGATTGGCTCTGATGGGTTGGCTTTTGCGGCATAAAACAGCTCTACATTTTTGGGTAGAACGTGTTTCATCTGTTTAATGTGTTGCTCCAGCGCCTTTAGGTCATAAAGGTAGGCACATAGTGGCTGCATGTGTTGCTCTGCCAATTGCAAAACTTCTTGTTGGACGTGCAACGGAAGCTGTGAAGAATTAAGCATGAATGGCTCCTTGGTGATTCGCCCATGGCACTGGAACTTGGGTGTAGTTGGATTCTTTATCCGCTCTTTGCATTAAGCGTGTAGTAAAGTTGTTTTTGCTCGGGAAACTGCCGCCGTTTATTAAGGATTCAAGCTCAGGTTGTTTGCCATTGACGGATTGCCAGCGAACAATTGCGCTTTTAACCGAGTTCCAAAGCGTTTTCTCAAGCGTTTGGTCTCCTTCCGCAATAAAGAAAATGGCTTCACTGATGTTGTTGATGAAGGTACAGTAACCAATACGATTCCAACCTTGCTCCCGGCTGTAATAAACCGATTGGCGAGCGCGTTCAGAAAGCTGGTTCAATGACTCCGGTGACCAGAATTCTGGAAGCAATTTGGTGCCTTCTAGATCGCGTATCCACACGCAGCAAGGCATGCCTTTTTCAAACCCAATGAGTGTGTTTTGCAAATGAGGCTCAAATGCGACGCCATGTTTAAAGTAGTAGTTGAATACGCCGGGAATTAAGCAGTGTAAGTAGCGCTCAAACCATAAAGTCGCGATGTCGTGGTACGTTGTTTCTGATGCTTGTGCTTTGGTTTCTAATTGAGCAGCGATACAGCTGTCGCCATTGCGATCATAGGCAAATAGTGCTCCCGCTAACGTTGGTTCTAGTACATCAATTTCACACAAGGATAGGTTTTCTCGATATAGGATACCAAACGACTCTCGGGCTTTCGTCAGATCTTCTTTTTGCTCGGAATCAATCGATTCCAAGTTGATGGTGGTGGCAAAAGGTTCTGTCATCACTTTGAAAACCGGATTCTGTAATTGCTCACTTTCTTTTATCGGATGCAAAATCGAGCTCAGTTGCACCGCACTATCGAGTTCATACCATGCGTTTTTACGGACACAATTGGTCAAGCGGACGTTAATCGAGAACTTGGCGAACCATTCTGTTTCAGGGTGGTACATGGTACGCACCGATGATGTCGGCAGCATTTTTTCTCCGCCTAGCCCTAATGGCGTCATTTTGCCTTGTTCAATCGCTCGTTGAACTAATGGGTTTTGCAAGATCGTGTAGCTCTCCCATGGATGGCAAGGGTAGAGGGTGGCGTCTCCAGAGTGCGGCTTTTCTGGTGCCAATTGCTCAATCATCGACTTAGGAGTATGACGTTCATCCGAGCGAAGCACATCGAGCAATGTATTATCCACTTCAAACCAATATAGCGGGACGCTGGCTCCCACTTCTGGTGAGCATGCTAATAGATCATCCATACTCACGCCGGAACGGCTTTTTGGCGTTGGGTGGAAGGAGTGCCCCCAAAGCAATGACTGCTCTGAAGCGATAAAAGCATTGTGCTGTTGAGGTCTTGCGTTTGCGTTTAGAAATTGCTCCGTTACCAGCAGGCTGTTTTCCATTTGAGCCACAAGCTCGTTGTTGAATGGAATCGTTAACACTTGTTTTAGATAGTTCAGTAACAGTGTCAGTGTTTGGATTGCATCTAATTTATGCCATCCAGAGCCCGGCATTTTGCTCCAGGGCATATCAATCAGTTTGACTTTACCAAGCTGACTCACGTACTCAGCAGGCAACAACAAAACACCGTTTTGATGGGGAAGATGGATGCCCACGCGCTGTTGTTGTGAATAGTTACGCTTCAATGTTTGTGGTAAAGATGTTGAACGGTACTGCCATTCAACTTGCTTGTTAGGGATCGCGTATTCGCGTAGATAGCAGTTGACGACGCCCGTTATGGTGTTGAGCTGAGCTTTTCTATTGTTGAGTTGTGCTTGGCTTTTCGCAAGCGTTTCACTTGGAGACAATGGTGTTTGTAACATGTTGATGCCCAAATTTTGAATGGATGATCAGTGCGATAAGAGTCAAAGCACTGACCAACGCAGAAAGGAGAAAAGGAACGTCGAGCGAATAGAAGCGGATAATAGAAGATGCGCTAAGACCTGCGGCAACTCCGCCCCATTTAGACATTGCATCAAAGCGAGAAAACACTTTGCCGCATTGTTGCCTATTAAGTCGGGTTGCAAGCGCTTGATGTAAACCTTGGTAACAGCAAACCATGCCACAGCCAAACACGATGCGAGCTACGATCACTAAGACTTCATGTTGAACGAGGTGCATGAGGCAACTGAGGGAGAGTAAGGCAAACCCCAACCAAAGTGTACGTTGCTGCTGGTGGCGGTTGATCTTCTCTGAAAGTGCATGAATCTTGGTTGCAAACACAAGATAAACACCATGCGGAAGCGCATACAAGACGCCGATCCATGCCGGATTCACGTTGCCGTATTGCTCAACATAAGGCGAGAAGTACGGGAAGGTCACTACCATAGCGAAAGCAAAGCTAAACTGAGCGCCAAACACCCAATATAGAGCACGTAACGAGCAGTCCGACATAACATCAGATTTGTCTACAAGAGCGTCCGATTGGGGGGAAGGTGTTTCGGTTTGATCGACGGGTAGGGTAAGCGTGATCGCAAATGCCACAAGTGGCAATACGGCTAACCACAGGTATGCATTCAGCGGGTTGGATTCCGATAACGTCCATCCTAGCCCAATGGGTGCCACTATCAGAGCCAAACGAGCAGATAGTTGGGTTTTATTGAGCGTTTTACTCAGCGCTTTCGCATCTTCTATTTGGCTTGAAAGGTAGCTATTAGACGCTGCCATTGTTCCGCCAAACGTTCCTTGAATAATGAGACCAAACACAAACATGGGTAGCGTTGTTGCTAAGCCACACAGCATAAACCCCGCGGCGAGACCAACTTGAGCGCGCAGTAGAGAACGGCGTCTGCCGTATTGGTCGGCAAACTGCCCCCAAAAACGAGCGGCCATAGCAGTGCAGAAGGTAGGGAGAATGAACAAAACACCTGCCCAGTCTGCATTTATGTGGGCTCCCAAAGTGGGTAACACCGTCGGTAAGAACAACGGCATGCCTAACGCAGCAAATGCAGCGATAAAATGGCAAAGCAGTACGCTGTAGATGAGTTTGGTCATGATTAATTAGCTCACGCTCTGTTTAATGGCAGTGAGATAAGCATGTTGAGCGTCTTCGCTGGTTAACAACAAGAAGTTGGGCGCGGATAACCCATAATATTTGTTGATATCGCTTGCACCTGATGCTTCTTTGGAAAGTAGGCTCCCTGAGCTCAACAAATATTTGGCGTACAAATCTGGGGAATCAAACAAGAGTTCGCGTGCCAATTTTGTTTCGTGACCTTGTGCGCCTAAGTTGTCGATATAATAAGTGAGGCTTCGTGCGACTACTGCGTACAAAGAGGCGCTTGAAGCAATCCCTTTCGCTGCCATTGCCTCTACAATCGCGGCAATATCCAGTTGTAGCGTAATCGTGGTAAACATCTGACCCAACGCGAGTTCATTATCGACCTTAATTCGTTGATCCAGTAGTTGATCGCACTGAACAGGGGAATGCTGTTCAAACGCTTTGAAACGATTTGACCAGATACGAGCGGCGTCATTGTCCTTCATAGCTAACGTCATTTTGCCTTCTTTATTGAATGCAATGATGGCGTTTTGCTGATTGGATTCCAAAGCAATGCCATAACGCAACCAAAGAGTCAGATGCACTTTACATAACAGATCAACGTAGTCGGTAAACCAAGCCAATGTATCTTGCTGGTAGTATTGTTCAGCGAGATGCTCAAGGAATAAGCGACCATCAGGCATTGGACTGGCAAGGGCTGCAACAGGCACTAATGCTTGGTCTTCGCAGTGGTGAACAGGGTATTCGCGCACAATGTAAGCGAACGTTTTATCATCGCCAACGTGCCCACCATGCTTTTCGTTACAGTGGAAAAGCGTGCCACTTAGCTCACTATCACTTTGCTCTAAATGCGTTAACAAACGCTCAAACCAATGACCGTCATACAGTGTCGATGGTTTAATAAGACGAATGTTCTTAGTTCCTAACGAACGCATAATAAGTGGCACTTTTATATGAACATTCGGTGTTTGGTTCACTACCACAGTGCGCACCGATAAGGTTGGTGTCACCTCGAGAAAAGCGAGTGGCGCTTCAATCACGCCTTCAGGTAGTGACTCTAAACTGCGTAAAGTCAATGGATGAGCAGGGAACAAGTCATGACTCAGTGAAAAGTCGGCAGGCAATCCAACTTGCTCCATTGTCGGCCAGCACTCAGGAGGCGCAGAGGTTAAGGTCACTAGTGATTTATCAATGGCTAACCAACGCAAAGTAAAACTCTTGGCAAACTCCGGTGCATATTGCGCTAAGTCATTATCACTCAGTCCAAATTTTGCTCGAGCTGTCGGATAGTATGGATGATCCAAATATGAAGCGATTTGGTCTGCTTGTAACAGTTTACGTTCCCAACCATTGAGTTCCGATATTGGCTGCATCAATGCTGCTGAGTTTTGCTCGAATGCTTTGTCACATAAGCCTTTATGCTTTTCCGCACATTCGAGTTCTTGTAGATATCCATCGAGTAACGAATGAGAGCTTTCGTGAGCACAAGCTTTTAATACTTCAATCCAATCGCGGTAATGTTGCTGTGATTCAACGGTTCCATTTTTCTCTACAAACCAGCAGGTTGGCGCATGGTGGTTAGTCACGCCGTAGACCCATCGCTGCATGTAATAAAAAGGCGTAACAGGTAAGTAAAGATTTAAATCTTGTGTTGAGAAGGCGAGCCAAGTTTGGTCTGCGCCATAAGCATTGATGTTCAATTTGTTGGGTAAAGCATTAATGAAAGCGCCTTGAGAAACTAAACCAAATAAATCTTCGCGTAGACACGTATCGATTAAACGCTGGGTGAGATATAAAACGTTGTCGTTCATGCCGTTACCTCTTCGACTGGCACAAGGTTGAAAGTGGCGAGAGCCTGTTTGAGTGAAGGCTGCAATGACTGTCCGGATGGTGAGCTAATGGAAATCCTGGCTAGGTAGTCTTTGTTTGAATAGCTTTGTTGGATGTGCTCTCCAGCGGGCTTAAGAATCTGTTGTTGCGTAACAATATCGCCTTCTTGATGAATGAAAGATGTTGATGTACCTGCTATGGTTCCGCTCGTGTCGGCGACAACATAGTGCACTTGAGCGCTACCTTGGATAGTGAAGTCCAGTTCAAGTTTGTCGCCAAGATGCAGTTTTAAAATGGTGCTAAACCACTGATGATGGCTCAGGTTATTAAGTAGAAACTCGCGTCCATCTCCGATACTGCGATAATTGACCTCCACCAACACGGGACCGGAATCGGTGATAATAAATTCGCTATGGCACACGCCGAATCCGACACCAAAGACTTTCAACTGGCGGAGGCATTCGTCACGAAATTGGACGCTGTGAGTACCATTCCAACACGCCGCCATCTCGATAAAGTGCGGTGGGGCAGACAGTTCGACATCAAACCCACCAACGGCGAGTAAGTTATCGCCATCCCCTAATGTTTCTATTGTGATAAGCGGGCCCTGCAAAAACTCTTCAACCAAGACAGGAGTGGTTGGGTGTTTTTGCCAGAATGCATCGCAATAATCCCCAAGTGCGGCATCGGTGTCGCAGCGTTGAACATCCAAACTTGCAACGCCTTCCTTTGGCTTTGCGACGACAGGGAAATTGAGTGTCTTGCGAGGCGATGAGTCACCTTGATGCAGCAAGATACTTGGTGTGCTTGGCAATGATTTGTCATTGAGGACTTGGCGAGTTAGGTGCTTGTTCTTAGCTTTTAGCGTCACAGTCCAGTCTTTAGCCGGCAAGTTAAAGAATTGAGCACAGATAGCCGTTGAGGTTTGCAAGTGATCGCTGTTACTAAAAATAGCGCTAGGGTGTAATTCGTGCTCCGTGATGACCTCGATGAGTTCAAGTGGATTGAAAACATCACATTCTAGAATGTCATCGGGGTTGAACTGGTTATCTTCACTGGCCAACTTGAGATGGTTGAGCTTATGGTCAGTGATCAACACGACGTGAAGACCCATCGCTTTTGCTGCAGGTACGAAGCCGTGGGTGACTGCATCATTAACGACATGACTCACGATGATCATCGTTGATTTCATGGGACTTTCCTAATTTTTCTAACGTTGTTACTGCGTGCTCACAGCCGGCTTCCAATGCGTCTCTTTCGCGGTATTTTAGGGAAAGGTTTTATTATTATTCTGATTTTATTGATTATTTTGTTATTTCCCCAGTTACATGGGGCAAACAAATATAGATCATAATTTTTATATTGCAAACACAAATGATATTGGTTTACATTCGCACCTGTTGGCAATTTTATAAACTAACGGAATTAAAAAAATGGAAATGAAGTTGACCTTGTCCCCATTAGCGTTAGCTATAGGTGGAACGTTAACTGCAGTGGCAGTCGTGCCGAGTGTATCGGCATCAGAAAACGTTGAAGCGAATGAAACCGTACAAGTTGTTGGTCATAGGTACGAAGGTTACGCCGAGCACATGCCACAGTCAGGCACCAAAACGGACGTTGAATGGTTAGACGTTCCGCAAGCGGTATCGGTTGTGACTAAGACTGAAATGCAAGATCGCGGAGCAGTGCGCTTAGTTGATGCGCTAGATGGTGTCGCTGGTGTGAACAATACCTTAGGCGAGGGTAGCCGAGATCAGTTTGTGATTCGTGGATTCGACGCCCTTAATGATATGTATCGTGATGGAATGAGAGATGACGGTACATTGCAGTCCTACCGTAGTCTGGCAAACATTGAACGTGTCGAGGTGGTAAAAGGACCTGCTGGTGCGCTGTATGGCAGAGGCTCGGCGGGTGGCATCATTAATTTGGTGACCAAACGTGCTAATGGTGACAATTTCACGAATGTGAATGGCAGTGTTGGCAGTAACAATCAATTTGTTGGTCAGATTGATAGTTCTATGGCATTTAGCGACAAGGTCAATGGTCGTATTAACTTAGAGTATCGCCAAGCAGACTCTTACGTAAACCATATCGATTCTAATGATTTCTTTATTGCACCGACGATTCGCGTATTGCCTGCTGATGGGCATACCATTGATTTTGATGTTGAATATGCCCATCAAGAGCTAGTTCCTTACCGAGGTGTGCCATCAAAAAACGGCAAGCCAGTTGACGTTTCAGAAAGCACGTTCTTTGGTGGAACCAATGACTACCAAGAATCGGACAGCCTTCGTATTGCAGTTAATTATGAATGGCGTTTAAACGATGAATGGGCTTGGACAAACCGTGCTTCATACAACCGCATTGAACTGGAACAAAAGGGCACTCGTCAAGGTGCTGTTGTGGGTGATGAAGTTTCTCAAACGGTGAACAATTTTGGCTACGACCCTCGCACAACAACGACTCTGCAATCTGAGTTAGTTTGGGAGACAGAATCCAACCAAATGATGATTGGCGCAGACTATAACCAGATCAATATTGATTTGACTTTAGCCAGTGACAAGACGCTGCCTCCAAAAAATATTTACAACCCTACAGTAGGACCAACGCCAAACCCTGGCTTTAAACCTTTCCGTGATAACACGACCACAACAGCGGGCATCTACATTCAAGATGTTTACACGTTTGGTGATCTTTCTGTGATTGGTAACGTGCGTTATGACTCAATGGATCTTGAGCAGCAAAAAGCCGGGGCAGCGAAAGAAGATCTCGACGATAACAAAGTCAGCTACCGTGCTGGTTTGGTCTACCGAATTAACTATGACATGTCTGTGTATGCGAGTTTAGCGCGTTCATGGCAGTTACCTTACTCTGGTATTTACATCAATCCAAAACTGGCTGAATTTTTCCATACCGACCTGAAAGAAGTTGGCGCAAAAGCCTATCTATTAGACAACGCTCTAATGCTGAACGCTGCTGTGTTCCAAATCGACCAAGAACAACCGCAAACCAATATCGATGGTGATGTGATCAATAAGATTGAAGCTCGCCATCAGGGTATCGAATTGGAAGCGCGCGGTCAGATCACGCAGCAATGGGATATCTCAGTTGGTTATAGCTACCTTGATGCGGAAGACAAAGACACGGGTAAAAAACCAAATGACGTGTCTGACCATCTGTTCTCATTGTGGAGCACGTATCAGCTTGATGACAACTGGCGTTTAGGCGGTGGTGTTAAGTACGTAGGTGACCGCTACGCTGGTAACGATGAAGCTGTAGCACTGGGTGATTACACTACAGTGGATTTGATGGCTGCCTACACAACAGGCCGTCACAAAATCCAAGCAAACGCTTACAACGTGTTTGATGAGAAATACATCCTAGGTGCCACCAATGGCAAGTCTGGATTGAACCAGATTGGTTACGGTGCGCCAGCAGAATTCATGCTCAGCTATGGATACCGATTCTAATTATTTTCGAATTCTCGCTACTGGTTAGCGAGCTTTCTTGCCTCATTTTGAGGATTGATAGCCCATAGGGTCAAAGCCGCTTTTTTCTCTTTGACCCTTACTTCTCTTAAAGGAGACCCCCATGCTTTACCAAAATATGGATGGTAACCCCCAAGCTAAGCTGCGTTTAAGCGTGCTTGCGACCGCGATTGCTTCTGTCACCTCCATGAATGCACTTGCTGCCTCTGAACCTCAAACCACTACGATGGAGACGGTTGTTGTCACTGCGAGTGTTATCGGCAATTCAGCAATAGAAGATGTAAAAGAATACCCAGGAGCACGTACGGTCCTGACGAGTGGGCAAATCGAAAAGACGGCTGCTCATTCAATCGATTCAGCGCTGCAAAGTGTACCTGGTATTAAGGTGCAAGATGAAACTGGCACCGGTGTACTGCCTAACATTTCGGTTCGAGGCTTAAAAGCAAGTCGCAGTGGTCATGCTCAGTTTTTGATGGATGGTGTCCCTCTTACGCTGGCGCCATATGGTCACACCGGACAATCCATTTTCCCAGCAACGTTATCCATGATTGATCGCATCGATATTGTACGTGGTGGTGCGGCTGTTCAATATGGTCCAAACAACGTGGGTGGTGTCATTAACTTGGTGACTAAACCGATTCCAAACACTTGGCAGACTGAAATAAGTAACCGCTTAACTGTGTTTGAAGGCGGCGATACGCCACTGAACGACTTCTATTTAAGAACGGGCGGGTGGTTAACGGATACGTTTGCAATTCAATTAGAAGGTAACTTTTTAAAAGGCGAAAGCTTCAGAGAACATTCTGATACAGACGTAAAAAACTTCCAAGTTAAAGCAAACTGGTTATTGAGCGACACTCAAGAGTTGCAAGCATTCATTCAAAGGTATGATGCGGACACACAAATGCCCGGTGCCTTGTCGCCAGACGATTATAAAAAAGATCGCAACCAATCTAAGCGTCCTTACGATGAATATCAGGGGAAATCAACGCGTTGGAGTTTGAAATACATTCAAGACTTAAACATTGCGGACAGTGCAGAGCTGCAAGTTCAAGCCTTTGGTCATAACTCTGAGCGTTTCTTCCAGTGGGGCTTTAATGGCGCAGGTGGTCACTGGGCAGATCCAGCTTTGCCTTCAACTGACGTGCGTACTTCTCCACGAGAGTTCAAAGTATATGGAGTAGAACCTAAGCTCGCGATGCACTTTGGCGAAGGCAGTGCGGTGACGCAAAACTGGATCGTTGGTGCTCGCTATGTAAATGAAGACATCGACTACAAGCTGACTCAAACTCCAATTGCTGGCGGTGCGACGAAAGTACCTCGTGATTGGCATTTGGATACCGATGCATTTGCTGGCTATATTAGCAATGAAGTAGGTCTGTTTAATGATACGTTAAAAGTAACTCCGGGCATTCGCTACGAGTCTGTCGACATGACGTTTGATGACTTAGGAAAAGCACAGAGTACAGATAACAAAGTGACGGAATGGCTACCGGGTCTAACGGTCGCGTATAATCTGACTGAGCAATGGGTTGGTTATGCGAACGCTCAGAAATCGTTGCGCGCACCTCAAATTGCATACATTCGAGGTTTAGGTAAAGAGGGTAGTGAGCTTGCGTGGAACTACGAGTTGGGTGCTCGTTATACACATGATTCAACCAGCTTTAACGCTGCTTTGTACCGCATTGACTTTAAAGACCAACTACAATGGCAAAGTGCAACCCAAACCTTTGAAAACATTGGTAAGACGCTTCACCAAGGTATTGAGCTATCGGCTCGTTACGTTCCTGAATCCGTACAAGCACTTAGCCTAGGTGCAAGCTACAACTACTTAGACGCAACGTTAGAAGAAGAGGGCGCAAATAAGGGCAATCAACTTCCTTATACGTCAAAACATCAGCTTAGCTGGGATGCTACCTACGCGTTCTCAAAAGTAGATACAACACTATCTGGCTACTACTTCAGTGACGCATATTCTGACAACGCAAATACGAGTGACGAAGACGCGACAGGTGCGAAGGGTAAAGTACCGGCTTACATGGTTTGGAACTTCAACCTTGGTACTGATCTGTACAAGGATGACAAGGGTAAGCTACGTATGAATGTTGCCGTGAACAACTTGTTTGATGAGGACTACTATTTCCGAGGTATTGATACCAGCCCTGTTGGTCGATACTCGGCGCCGGGACGTTCTTACACTTTGGATCTGAATTACCAGTTCTAACTCGTTATTGTTTGATGTTAACACAATTCAAAGTCGCCAATTTACGTTGGCGACTTTCACGATCTTAGTGTTGGGGATATAAAAACATGGAAAACGAATCTCGGTTTCTATCGATGAACTTACGGCTTGCTACATTTCTCTTATTGTTCATAAGCGTTATGTCTTTTCCAAGTTCAGCAAAAACTCGTGTCGTACAAGATGAACAGGGGACATTTAAATTAGAAAGCACACCCAAACGCGTTGTCGTTTTGGAGTTTTCTTTTGTGGATGCGTTAGCAGCAGTTGGTGTGTCGCCCGTCGGTGTTGCAGATGACAACGATGCATCAAGAGTGATCACAGCAGTACGTGATTTAGTTCAGCCATGGCAATCTGTTGGTATGCGTTCTCAGCCGAGTTTAGAGGCTATCGCTGTGCTAAAACCGGATTTGATCATTGCGGATGCAGAGCGCCACCGCACGATCTATCAAGACCTCAATCGCATCGCACCCACGTTGTTGCTAAAAAGCCGTGGTGAAACGTATCATGAAAATCTAGAGTCTGCGCGTAAGATAGGAATCGCACTTAACAAGCAAAAAGCGATGAACAAGCGTATTCAATTGCATCAACAAACCATGGCTGAGTATAAGCGGCATTTTGCGCTTAAACAGACGGTACAGTTTGCGGTGGTGTCAGACAAAGGTATGTGGCTCCACAGTCCTAAATCCTATGCTGGTGGTGTTCTTAGCGAGCTAGGCATTACGAGCCCACTAGTGCAGGCTACGGAAAAGGCTTATCTGCCTGCGAGCTTTGAATTGCTATTAAAAACAAACCCGGATTGGTTGCTGATTGGTGCATACTCGCAACCAAACATCATTGATGAATGGAAAAAGAACCCGTTGTTCAAGTTGTTATCTTCGGCAAAAGCACAACATATTGTTGAAGTATCACCGGAGCTTTGGTCTCTTAATCGAGGCATGCTAGCAGCAGAGAAAATGGCGCAGAACTTAGAACAGATTTTGGGTTCGTCATGAACAAAGCAACGATATTGAAAGAAAGCCCTCATCAGCCTCATGTGCCATGGAAAGCGATGTTTGTTGTCGCTATTGTTTTGGCTTTGGTTCTGACAGGGTACGTAGCTTCAATGCTTGGCTGGTCAAACTTTTCACTCACACTCAATGATTTAATGGGGTATTGGTTTTCATTTGATGAAACCAACATGAGCCATCAAATCCTTGCTACGTTACGTGCTCCGAGAGCGTTTGCTGGGTTAACAATTGGAGCTTGCCTCGCTGTTGCTGGTTTATTGATGCAGGGTTTGACGCGCAACGCGTTGGCATCGCCCTCAATTTTAGGTATTAACGCTGGTGCAGCGTGTTTTATGGCTTTCGCTGCCATTGGCGTGCCGATAGTCAGCGATATCAACCCAATTCTTAATGCTGTACTTGGCGCACTACTTAGTGGCGTTTCTGTAATGATGCTTGGTGGTTTTTTTTCTATTCGCTCGCATCCTCTGCGTTTGGTTTTAGCAGGTATAGCAGTTAGCGCTCTACTGCTTGGTCTTACCCGAGCGGCGCTTATTCTTGCGGATGACATGGCTTACAGTGTATTGCATTGGCTGACGGGGTCTTTAGCAAGTGTGGACGAGGAACAATGGAACCAACTGTGGCCGCCAGCATTGACTGGATTGGTTCTCGCAATGGGGTTGGCTCGCAATCTCAATTTACTGGCTCTTGGAGAAGAAGTCGCGGTTGGATTAGGTAGCAACATCCAGATGACTCGGCTCGTTACGGGCATCACTATTGTTTTATTGGCGGGAACGTGCGTTGCCATTGCGGGGCCTATTGGCTTTGTTGGTCTTCTTGTTCCTCACTTAGTAAGACCAATAGTCGGTCATAACTATCATTTACTGATCCCATGCTCGGCACTGATCGGGGCAGCTCTGGTTGCTTGGTCTGATGCATTATCACGTGCCATCGCGTTTCCCACTGAAACACCGGTTGGCGTGCTTACCGCGTTGATTGGCACACCTTGTTTTATCCTTGTTGCGATGAGGAGGTCTTAATGCTTCATCAAACAAAACTGGCATTGTTGTTTGGGTTTGTTGCTTTGGCTGCTGTTGCGAGCTTATTAGTTGGAGCCGCTTCGCTTTCTGCTTCTCAAGTCATGACGCTCCTTGTTTCATTTTCAAACGACGACTTTGTTATTCATCAATACCGCTTTCCTCGCACTTTACTCGCAATTGGCGTTGGAGCTGGGCTCGGGTTATCAGGATTATTAGTTCAAGGTGTGATTAGAAATCCGCTAGCTTCTCCGGACTTGATGGGAATTAGCGCAGGAGCGGGGTTAGCGGCAACGGCAAGTTTGGTATGGTTTCCTAATACCTCACTCAGTTGGCTACCTTTGATTGCAATGGCAGGAGGTCTATTTGCAGCAGGTTTCATTGCGATGCTGGCTTGGCGTTCAAAACCTACACCTGCAAGATTAGCGTTAATTGGTATCGCCGTTAGTGCTTTTCTCGCTAGTGGTATCGACTTCTTGTTGGTCACGCATCCCATTGAAATCAACACTGCGATGGTTTGGTTAACAGGTAGCCTTTGGGGGCGAAACTGGCAGCAAGTGCCTTTCATTTGGGGGGCGCTCTTATTGCTGATACCGCTAGCGCTGTGGTTAGCATGGCGATTAGATGTCATGGGGTTGGGTGAAGAAAGCGCAACCACTTTAGGGGCGAAGCCAACGCAGATCCAAGTGGTTGCGTTGTTAGCAGCGGTGCTTCTAGCCAGTATCAGTGTATCTGTTGCCGGAACGATTAGCTTCGTCGGACTATTAGCGCCACATTTGGCCCGTTTGTTGTTTGGGCATAACCATAAATTGTTGATTCCAGGATCTGCATTGGTTGGCGCATTACTGGTTACTTGTGCTGATGCCTTGGCTCGTGGGCTTCAACCACCGATTGAATTACCTGCCGGTGTGCTTACGTCCGTTATCGGAGCGCCTTATTTTATTTTTCTTCTATATCGTTATCGAGGTTGGTAATCATGCTAAAGACGCAGAACCTTTCCGTCACTTATGGCAAAAATACAATCATTCCGGATTTGTCAGTCTCAATCCCAAAAGGGAAAATTACCGCGTTGATAGGACCAAACGGCTGCGGTAAATCGACGTTATTGAAGACCTTAGTAAGGATTAACAAACCTTTATCTGGTGATGTCTTTTTTAATGAAAAACCGTTATCGAGTTATGGAGATAAACGCCTAGCTCGCTCGTTATCACTATTGCCCCAAATCTTAGTAAGCCCAGAAGGAATCACAGTAAGAAAACTGGTTGAGTACGGGCGTTCTCCCTATTTGTCCCATTGGGGAAGGTTAGGGAAGGATGATAAAACGATTGTGGAACAAGCAATGCATGATACAGGCGTATTCGAATTTGCCGATAAACCGGTTGAATCATTATCCGGCGGGCAACGTCAAAGAGCATGGATTGCGATGGTCATGGCACAAGATACAGAGGTCGTGATGTTAGATGAACCTACCACCTACCTTGATATGTCGCATCAAGTCGAGTTGATGAATTTGATGCAACAAATGAATGCCAATGGAAAAACCGTGGTGGTTGTCTTGCATGATCTTAACCAAGCATGCCGTTACTGCGACCATCTCATTGTCCTTGAACAAGGTCAACTTATTGCAGAGGGGTCACCGGATGAAGTGTTTACTGAGTCATTACTTGATGAGGTTTTTGACCTGAAAGCGAAAGTATTCCGTGACCCGATTTCTGATACTCCGATGTGTGTTGCTGTCTAATAGACGCAAGATAACTTGCCCTTCAACAGTGACCAATTATTGGTTGCTGTTGATTGAAAACTGCTACAAGTTTAATCGTTTCGATAAAAATTACTCAGCGTAAAATAAGGTGGTTTAAAATGAACCGATAGGGTGCTAATGGTACACTGTACTCATATAGATACATTGTCATTTAGCGTTTGAACCACTCCCCCCGCTAATTAGCTAACCAAGCGTTCAAACGTTGAGAAATACCTTATGCGTTTGTTGTTCAGCTTCGTTTTTGCTTCTTCATTTGGCGTTGTTACGCCTGTGTTTGCCAACTATGACCTCGATTCTCTGTTGGAGATGCCTTTGTGCTCTCTAGCGGAAACCAAAGTGGTCTCAGCTACTCGTACCTCTCAGTCTTTGGCGGATACGCCAGCGTCCGTTTATGTTATCACCGCTAAAGAGATCAAGCGCTCAGGAGCTCGCTCTGTCGCTGATGCGTTATCTTTGGCACCCGGTCTTCATGTCGCTAAATATTCTAACTATGATTGGGGCGTGACGGTTCGAGGCAATAACGAAACGCTCAACAATAAAATGTTGGTGATGGTCGATGGACGTAGCGTGTTCAACCCGATGTCGTCTGGTGTGGATTGGGATCTCATTCCAGTCAGTATGGACAGCATTGCTCAAATCGAGATTGTACTCGGTCCTGTTGGGACGGTTTGGGGGGGGAATGCCGTCACTGGGGTAATTAACGTTATTACAAAAGAAGCAGAGGGCTCACCAAAAGGGCAGCTAGCCGCCAGTTTCGGCAACTACGACTATCGTGAGTATCAACTTCATCATGCTGGTGCAGTTGGTGAGTATGCCAATTACAGTCTGTATGGTGAATTTGTAGACCATATGCCTTGGACCAGTGAAGAGGCTAGGGTACAACCGTTTCAACATTTCAATGTATATACCGAGCGTTTTGGTGGGCGTTTGGATTACCAGAAGCGTGAACACACCCTAAGTGTCCAAGCCGGCGGTATTCGTTCTCGTGAAGATTACAACTGGGGTAATTATCAGCCGCATATGATCATGCCGGGCTCTGAACCCATGCGTACCTACGAAACAGAAATGACGATGCAGGAGTATTTCGTCGGCGGTCATCATATTTTCGATCGTGCCAATGGTGATAGCTGGGAAAACGAAGTCTGGTTTACGTACAGTTCTAATAATAGCACTCATGCCAATGCGCAGTTTTTTCGAACCGACTTAGACTCTCACTATACCTTTTCCGATCTTTGGGGAACGGAGTTTACCATTGGTGGAAACATTCGCCTTATTGACGAAAAGTTCGGTACGTTTTCAAAGTATGATGAACTCACCATGCCATATTTGCGCGTGGCAGAAGATCCTGATTTCTTAAATCAATCTTATGGTCTATACGCAAACTGGAGTGTGCCACTGACGGACAGAACCAAATTAACCCTTGGTAGTCGATGGCAATATAACAACCTTACTCATGATATCGACCCACAACCCCAAGTCCGCTTGAGCTATGAGCTTGCCGATAACCAAAGGATTTGGGCTGGCTGGGGTAAAGCAATCGTAACCCCATCGCGTTTGGAGCTGAGTACCTACATGCGTGAAAATCAGTACATGCAACATGTGCTATTTAGCAATAACCAATATTACGATTATTACTACAGTGTGCTTCTCGAAGGAAATGAAGATTTAGATGTAGAGTCAGTCTCGACTTATGAAGTGGGCTATCGTCTTTGGGATGACAATGCATTGCAATTTAGCGTGGGAGGTTTCTATACCCGCCATGAGAATATTCGAGTTTATAAGACAGAATCTGCTACTCAGAACATCATCACGGGTGGTTCTTCTCCAGGTACGGTTGGCACCGTTGTGGAGCAATATACCTCCATGCTGGTTGATCCTATTTGGAGTGAAAGCTTTGGTGGTGAAGTTGCGGTCAAATGGCAGCCCCGAGATGATGTACAGATCAATGCTAACTACAGTTACAAACGCATTGTTGGTCATTGTGAAGGTGATATTTGTGGTACAAACAATGCGGTAAAACGCAGTATCGAAAACGAGCCAAATCATTTTGTGAACGCGCAAGTGATGTGGGATATCACAGCTCAATGGTGGGTGAGTGTCAGCGGGCAATATGTGTCTGAATCCAAGTTGCATAAAGACTACGAGTCTGCACTAAACCCAATCAACGTGGCGAACAAAGATTATAACTGGCCCGAAGTCGTGTCTTTTGATGCATCCATTAGCTGGCAGTATAACGACTGCCTGCCAGAGATCACGGCATCAGTAGAGAATTTAGGCGCTGACCAGAGCAAAGAGTTTCCAACTAACTACAGCTCTTTTGCTAATGGCACTCAATATTGGCTAACGCTAGATTGGAATTACGCCAAATGGTAAAACGAACAGAAAAGGTTGTCGTCGTTAAATGGCTGATAGCTTTTTGGGCGCTGCTTAGTGCAACATTTGCGTTTGCTCACTACGAAGATGCGGATTTAAAAGCCGTGTATTTGTATCGTTTTGCCCTGTTGGCGGATTGGGTGGCGACGGGCGAACCTGTTGCTCCTGTAGAATATTGCGTATCTGAAAATGACTCGGTCGCAGAGCACCTCCAACGGATCGTCGCACGCAAACCTCAATTGTCACGGTTTTATGATTTATCCAAAGGCGAGACGCCAAGTTCTTGCCATATTTTATATTTAACTCAGGCGGATAGTTCAAAAATAGCCACCAGACGAAAACAGTTTCCCCATTCACTCTTAATTGGTGACGGAGATAAGTTTATTAAAAAAGGCGGTATGGTGGCATTTGTGAAAGAGAACAACCGCATCCGGCCCATGATATCTCGCAGCCACATTGCTCCAACAAAAGTCCAACTACGCGCGCAATTGTTGAGTATTTCTATCTTAGCTGAAGATGAGGTGGCTCCATGATCCGTTCTCGCCTTGCTCGGCTGCCTTTGCGCCACAAAATGATGCTTCCAACATGGTTGATGATAACTTTGATCGTGATTGGTTTAGGCACCTTAGCCATACAATACTTGGTGATTGCGCAAGAGAGTGCTTTAGATCGCCGAATCAATATCCTTGGTCAAGGCGTGGCAAATACACTTCAAGCATCCCTGATGTTTGACGATGCGTATTCTGCAAAAGAGCAATTGATTAACTTAAGCTTTGACCCAGATATTATTTCTGCTGTGGTGATCAACCAACACGACCAAACCATCGCTTCTATTGAAGATTTACCAAAAGAGTGTGCTTGGCATGGTCGTGAATTGTTGTGCGCTAATCAAAGCGTAGTCATGCGCCACAATGATGTATTGTTAGGAGGGGAGAAGCTCGGTGCACTTGAGATTTGGGTTTCGCTTGAAAGCTTGCTAATTCATGAACGTAAAATGTGGTTATCCTTGGGTGTGATTGTCCTGTTACTCTCAATCTGTGCTTGGGCATTAGCCAAATTATTGCATTCATTAATTTCGCTTCCTTTGTTGTCTTTACATCGCTCAGTTGAACATATGGGGCGGGTCGGTGTTATTCGCAAAGCATTACCGGTTTATCATCAAGATGAAGTGGGGAAACTGACCGAGTGTTTTAACGAAATGACAATGAGCCTTGCTGAGCGAGAATCTCAAGTGGCTCAAGTATTGAAACGAGTTGAAGACAAAAACCGTTATATTCGAAGCGCGCTCGATGCGATGCAACGTTGCGTTCTTGTTGTATCGTCGAATGAGCAAGTAACCTATTTCAACCCAGTGGCAGAAAGCGAACTTCGTGGCATAGAAGTGAACTCCAATGCCCGCAATTTGTTGATGAACTACTTTGAGCCTCAGCTAAAAATCGAGCGCATTATGTTTGCTATTGACACGCATACCACGGTAGAAGGAATCGAGGTACGCAGTGTCGATAAAACTAAGCGCTACCTTATTTCTTGCAACCCGATGGATACTGAAAAGAGCAGTCTGATTCAGCTTCGAGATATCACGGAGCACGCGCTGTCAGAACAAAGACGCAAACTTTTGGATTTGATGTTTGACCAAAACCAAGACGCTATTTTAGTACTCGATCGTGCTTTGAATATTAAGACGCAGAACAACTCAGCGACGCAGTGGTTTGGTGAAGTGGATGCGCTTAAAACACTGGAATTGCTTTCTCCATTTGAAGCAACAAAAGCGATCAAGTTACGCTTATTAAAAACAGGACATTACAAAACGCATGTGGAGCTGAAAAACCAGCAAGGTCGGGTGATACCATGTGAGTTGAAAGTGCGAGTATTAAAAAGTGAAACGGGCAGAGCTGAAGCCTTTGTGGTTTCCTTTACTGATTTGACGATAGATATTGAACTCAAACGTCTCAATTATCAGGCAAACCATGATCCCCTGACCGGTCTTGCCAACCGCGCTAAAGCGGTTCGTCGACTCCAAGAGAAGCATGATGTTGGCGCATCACAACACATCTTATTTGTGGACTTGGATGGTTTTAAGGCCGTTAATGACCAATATGGACATGCAGTTGGAGACCAATTGTTGAAGGTCGTGGCGCAACGATTAATGAACTGTGTCGCACGACGCGATCTGGTTTCGCGCTTGGCAGGAGATGAGTTTTTGATTGGGGTCCGTGATGCGTCGAGCAGTAAGCCTATTGCTAGGAGGATCATCGAGAGCCTCGAAAAACCGTTTCTTCTGGGAGACGTGACGTGTGAAGTTTCTGCAAGCATAGGTATCAGTTATTGGTCTCGTGAAGACTCTGCGACGTTAGATGAAAAGATCAACGAAGCGGATGTTGCGATGTATTTAGCGAAAAAAGCGGGGAAAAACCGGTACCACAGCGGCGCTGAAACGGTTTGTTTACTTGATTGACGGAAAACCATGTCCTTGGGCATGGTTTTTATATTACGCAATTTGTTGAACATGCGATAAACGTTGAGCTGTTTAGTTGTTGAACAGCACATTTCAGTTTAATGATGGGATATCCTACCCAAATATGTTGTAGTCCAAGGTGGATAATCTTGTCAGAATGTCCTGACTAAAATCAAAAAAATGCTTTTATAACAATGAAGTAAACACAATTCAAAAATTGTCGAAGTTTGACATTTATGCTGTGCAAATTAGTCTGATCTCCCAAGTTGTGGAAGTCGTTATGTTCAGCATTTTAAGAAAAACCGTCATACTTTTTGTCGCATTTATCGGCACAATCTCTCCGTCATATTCCTTTGCTAGCGATGAGTCTAGTGAAACCGTGCTTGTCGGTGTGATAGCGCTACGCTCAGAAGATCCAGAAATCGGCAACAAAATTGGCACTTATTATGGGATCAACCTCGATTACCTGACTAACATCGCCAAAGTGCTCAATCTTGAACTTGAGTTACGTTCATACAATACGATTCCAGAACTGTTCGCTGATATTGAGAATGGCACGATAGACGGTGCTGTTGGTTTTAGTAAGTCGCCGGACAGAGAATCTCGCTTTATCTTCTCGGATGCTTTTTTCTCTAGCACCATCGCGGTTTGGTATCGTGAAGACAGCTATTACCAACGTGATCCACGAGAACTCCAATGGGTTTGTGTTATCGGCACCGTTTACTGTGAATACCTCGAAGACATGGGAGCGACGAAAGTCCGCACAGTGGAAAGTCGCCTTAAAGCCTTTGAAGAAGTCAGAGGCGGTCGCGCAAACGCTTTGATCTCAAGTTACGTTGCTATCAACCAATATTTAGACGAGAACGACATTGTCAATGGTGCGGTTGATATTCCCAATTGGCTGAATGAAGAAGAATCGAGATTTATAGCTTCCAAATCAAACCAAGCGCTTGTTGACCGTATTAACAAAATTTTAAGCTGGGAACGCAATGGTAAAAACATTCGCTCGGTTGCGTCTACGAACCCATATCATGTCAACGACAAACTGCTGGTGGAATACCGAAGAGATTTAGAAAACAAGCAAATCATTACCTACAGCAGCAGTGAAGAAGCGTTTCCTTTCTTATTTAGAAACCCTCACACCGATGAGTTGGACGGGTTTCTGCCTGATTTCATCGATTTGATCCAGTCTCGCACTGGCTTGAAGTTCGAATATCAAAAGCCTAGCAGCAGCTTAAACAGTGGATTGACGGCGTTCAATGCCGACTTAGTTCCTGTGGCTTATGTAGAGAATCCACCCTTATCAGATTGGTTAGTCACCAAGCCGTTCATGCACAACAACTTTGTTGCAATAGAAGCATTGGACCCGAAAGAGCATCCCGCACACGACGCGCGATCTGGCATTCTAATGAGTTTAAAAAAACAAGGTTTGGTCAATCTCGACTCATGGAAGGAAGAGCGCTTTACTCGCTATGAAGACCTTAGGCAACTGTTGACTGACCTCAAACAGGGCAAGATTGAAGTTGCGTATATCCCTGATGACATCGTGCATAGCATGATCGCGCAGGACAACATTGATGGGTTGCTGATCAGTGAAAAAGATACACTGACCTTGTCGATTGCTTTTGCGGTAGCGGACCATAACACCAAGCTAAAGAAAATACTCGACAGCATCATTGATACCATTGATGCCAAAGAGATAGAAAAGCTTAATAGAACTTACCGAAACTTCAATCTCGTCTACGGTTACGATGAAGAACATATCTTCACCATGATACTGATTGTTGTGGTTGTGTTTGTGATCCTCTTGGCGGTTGCGTATTTCGTGTTGGCGCACCTTAAGCTCAAAGTCAATTTGGCAGAGCTAAACGCAACGAATGAGGAGAAAGAGAAGCAGTGGTTGATGGAGATTATTCAAGAAATCAACAGCATTGTTTTTATTCACGGCGAAGATAACCAAATTCAAATGAGCAATTGCTCTTTATATAAAAACCATCGTTGCAAAGGCTGCACGATTCAAAGTCGAAAAAGTGCCAAACCTTTGGTCGACAATGTGATCGAATTGCGTCAGGTGATTGCAGGTAAACGCATCGCAGATATAACAGCATCCAATGGTTGTAAGCTTGGTATTCAGCATGTTTACCGAGAACGTAAAGCCATTCTTTCTCCAAGTAGCAAAAAGAAATTTGTCCTGACCGTACTTCAAGATATCACTGAGCAAAAAGAGCGAGAGTTTGCGTTAATTGATGCGCAAGAAAAAGCGCAAACTGCGGTTCGTTCTCGAGAGAATTTCTTGGCAACCATGAGCCATGAGTTAAGAACACCACTTTCCGCTGCGCATGGTCTACTCGACTTGTTAGACCGTCAGACCAGCAGTGAGGGGAGTAAAGAGCTTATCACCCAAGCGATGCGCTCACTAAACCACTTAAACCTGCTGGTGGATGAAGTCCTTGATTATTCCAAGCTAGAAGCTGGTCAGTTGAAAGTGACGCCAGTAAAAACTCATGTTGTAAACACCTTGTGTGACGTGATTCGTAGCTTTGAACCAAAAGCGTCCAGTAAAGGGTTAGAGTATCGAGTGACCTTCAAACCCTTCTTGAATCCATGGTTGAAAGTGGACGCAGTGCGCTTAGTCCAAATCGCGACCAATCTACTCTCCAATGCCGTTAAGTTTACCAACGAAGGAGAAATCAGCGTCAGCATTGCCGTTCATGAAGGGCGATTGATCTTAAAAATCGCGGACACAGGTATCGGTATGACGGAAGCGCAACTTGAAGGTATTTTGCAGCCGTTTGTTCAAGCAGATGACACCATTACGCGCAAGTACGGAGGAACAGGGCTTGGCTTGAGTATTGTCGACCGTCTCGTGGACTGCATGGGAGGGGAGTTATGTATTAATTCCCAGTTCGGTCTTGGCACCACGATGGTTGTGAAGTTGCCTATTACCTTCTGTGAACCAGAGCCTCAAGCGGCACTGTCTTATACATTTTCACCGATGTTGCCTGCCAATGTCCGTGATTGGTGCCTTGCGTGGGGGATGGCGTCGACAGATGTGAAGCCAAATTTGGTGGGGCAGTTTTCACCGCAAGGGAAATACCAAGGACTAAACCTTGATTGTGGCAGTAAAGGAAGCTGCGAGTTAACACCGTCAGAAGCCAAGTATCCAGATACCTTACTGGCGTTGCTGCGTCAAGATTGCACCTTAAAGCCGACAGCTGAAACGGAAGACACGAATAGCAATCTTGATTGGAAGCACGGCACTGTTTTGGTCGCGGAAGATAACCCGATCAACCAAAGCGTGATCACGATGCAACTGCGAGAACTTGGCATTGAGCCTGTCATCGTAAGTAATGGTCTTGAAGCATGGCAATACGTGAATCGCGATCATCAGGTGGCGTTGGTTCTTACAGATTTTCACATGCCCGAAATGGACGGTTTTGAGTTGGTGAAGAAGCTCAAAGCAGCACCAGAGCTGGCTTCAATACCTGTTATTGGTGTCACCGCGGAAGACTCTCGCTTAGCAAACGAACGGGCTAAACACATTGGCATCGATGACATTCTTTATAAACCTTATGACCTTGAAAAGTTAAGGTCAAAACTGCTGCCGTTCTTAGGGCAAGAGAAAATGGCACAGTGGCCAGATTGGATTGAGAAATTTAGAAAGCAAGACGCTAAGGAGATAGCCAACGTTTTTAAAAGCTCAATGGCGCACGATGTGGCAAACCTAAAAGCTGCGAAAAGCAAACAAGATAAAAAACGCATTATTCACGGTATAAAAGGCGCGCTTGGCGCCATTGGAGTAACCATTTTAGCGGAGTTATGCATTGAAGCCGAGAGGGCCAATGATGGTGAGTTTGAAGCTCATGTCACCGACCTTATTGAGCGCATAGAACAAGAAATCAACCTTGCAGAACATTGGATTAGAGCACATGAATAAAGATCTTAAAGCGATGGTGATTGATGACCATCCACTGCAAATCACTTTGCTAAAGCAAATGTTATCTCGGCATGGGGTTGACGTCTCGACATTCGATAATGTTGATAGCGCGATTCAGCACGTCAAAACATCGGACGTGGACATTATTTTTTGTGATTTGCAGATGCCGAATAAAGATGGTGTCGACATGATGATGATGCTCAACCAAATCGGCTACCAGGGAAAGGTTGTGTTAGTGAGCGCAATGGAACTGATGATTGTCGCCACCGTTAGAGCGATGTGCGAATCGTTCAGTTTCGAGGTTCTCGGTAAACTTCTGAAACCTTACGATGAAGAGCAAGTGGTCGAAATGCTCAACAAGTCGGGTGTTCAACCAGCGAAGTTCACTTCATTTCAGCAACAAGTTTGCGTGCAAGACCAAGAGTTTTTGTTTGCTTTGGCTGAGGGGCGAGTTAAAAACTACTACCAGCCACTAGCGGACGCAAACACGGGAGAGATCATAGGCTATGAAGCCTTAGCGCGTTGGTTTCATCCCATTTACGGCGTTTTAGCTCCGTACAACTTCCTTTCTATTGTCAAGCGCTGCCATTTATCTGCGGAGTTGTTTGATGCGGTGTTTAGTAATGCGTTATACGACATGAAAAACCGTGGGCTGAGGTTACATGTTTCACTGAATGTTGATCATGACAACTTAGAAGATCCGGAATTTGCGACTCGCTTTATCGAACGTTGCCGTGAGCATGGCATCAGTCCAGACCAGTTTACGATAGAAATTACTGAGCGAGACACGTTTGAGACCAATGCCGCACTTTACAAGAACCTACTTAAATTCCGAATGAGTGGAGTAACGGTCAGCATTGATGATTTTGGTACGGGATCATCATCGTTGGAAAAGCTCGCTCAACTACCTTTTAACGAACTGAAAATAGACCGATCTTTCATTCAAGGTTTGGTCAATGACCCAAAAAAGAAAAATATAGTATTAGCCATCTGTGCACTCGCAAAAAGCTTAAACATTAGTGTTGTCGCAGAGGGGGTGGAAGACGAACCGACGCTAAACGCGATGCGCCAATACACGGTTGACGTATGTCAGGGCTATTACATCGATAAACCAATGCCATTAGAAGCAATAACGATACTGAAATAAAAGCATGATGAATAAACTGAACTATCTGATCTTTGATGATCACCCGCTGGTTTGCATTGCCATTAAATCTTTGGTCGAGAGCCTAGGCACTGCAAATGATGTTTTAACGGTAACCAATTCAAAAGACGCCTTAAAAATATTGAAAGAGCAACAAATTGGGCTGCTCATTTTGGATGTAAATCTCGCTGATTGCGATGGCTACGATTTCTACAAGCGCATTAAATCGCACGGTTTTGCAGGAAAAGTGATCTTCTTTTCTGCGGAGACAAGTCATATGTATAGCCAAATGGCATTTCGCTCTGGTGCTGATGGTTATGTATGTAAATCAGAAAACCACGAAATCTTAAAAGACGCGATTGAGGCTGTTTCCAAAGGTTATTCGTTTTTCAAATTCAAGCAAAGCGTTGAAGAGCATCGTAATGTACCAGCGTTATCCAGCCGTGAGAGTGCCGTGATGAAGTTATTACTGCAAGGGAAAACCAATCGAGACATCGCGGATGTACTCTCGATCAGTGATAAGACGGTAAGTACCTACAAGCGCCGAGTTTTGGATAAGTACAATGTGAAGAATATCGTTGAACTCTCTAAAGTCCTCGGTACGTAATAGGAGAAAGAATGAACCTGAGAAACGTTTATTTGTCATTCTTCTTTGCTGTGCTTTTGTTTGTGACCTCAATGACCATGATTGGAGCCATGCTCATTTCTCATGAGGTGAAGCAATTTAAAATCTACACACAAGGCATTTCAAAAACCAAACAAAAAGTCATCATGCTAGGGCTCTTATTGGAGTCTGAGCTAGCGCGTTATGAAGGAATTTCGGCTAAGGAGATTACTGATGCGACCGAGTTCAGCTTTCAAGATGCGATTTATAAGCTTGAGCCAAAGAGCGAGCTAGACTTTGTGGAAGCCGTTGCGCGTAAAGTGCTACATGAAGCTGAAGGTTATCTATCCAATGTCTACGAGCGGATTGATATCGTCCTTTATTTTCGTTCATACACAGGAAACAAGTTGATTCTTGAAAATGCTATTGATGGACTACAAGATTTGACGGAGCCTTTTGATATTGATTGGTGTAAAGAGACAAATTCTTGTTCGTTGGCGGCATGGAAAGATCAGTTGTCTGACCGCATTCTGATTTCTAAACCTTTTAAAACCACCTATTCGGATAGTCGAGCCTTTAGCATTATTAGCCCTGTTTACTTCAAAGGGGAGTTGGTTGGTGAATTTGGAGAGCAAATCTTTCTCGATTCGCTAAAGGCAGAAGGAAAGCAACTCAAAGTCGATATTAATAACGGAAATAAGCACATTGTGGTGTACTTTCCTCATTATCCTTGGCCTGAGTTTGCATACACTCAAACGTACGTAGCAGATAATAATAACCTGATTGTGTACAAATACCCGTTTAGCAAGATACTTATCGATTTTGGCTGTTTGTTCTTTGTCTTTTTTGTTGTGATCTTTGCGTATTATTCAAAAGCGCAAGAGTCAAAAGAGAGCAAAATTCAACTGGCTAACGCAATCAGCGACGCAACGAAAGACGAGCTAACCGGGTTGTTTAATCGAAAAGTGTTCAAAGAGCAGGCTTTTAAGAACAAGATTAAGATGACACCGTTTACTGTGATTGCCATTGATGGCGATCGAGTTAAACGAATTAACGATAAATTTGGGCACCACGTTGGAGATGAAGTCATATCGATAATTGCTGACTCCATGAAAAAGGTCTTTCGGTCGACGGATTATCTTATTCGCACGGGAGGCGATGAGTTTATTGCGATATTACCCGATTGCAGTCAGAGCAAATCGTTAATTTTGGCGAAGAAATTACGCGCTGCAGTGAAAGAAAATCGCTTAAAAAGTATGGACGTAGAAGTGAGTGTCAGTACTGGTATTGCAATGAGCACTGAACATGAGACGCTGAACAACGTCATCATGCGCGCTGATGAGGACCTTTATGAATCTAAGCGTCACCGTAGTTAAGTAACCAAGTAAACAAGTAACTCAGTATCCAAGTAGGTTAAGTAGCTAAGTAACTAACTTAAGACAGTGTCTTAAACCTGAAAATTGCTTTAACTGACTTTAATGTCATTAAGCAACGGTATAAGAGTTTGATAAACTTGACCAAAACGTGACTTTGGTCTTCTATAGTAAAGCAGCCTTACTCATTAGGCTGCTTTCTGTGTATTTGGCTGAAGGTAAATAAAGAACTCAATTTTCATCTCTGACCCTATTTGGTAGCTGTGCTGTGAATAAAGATCTCGACCTAAACCTACTTAAAATACTGGTGCTACTGGAGCGTCATCGTCAATTGAAACCCGTTGCGAAAGCACTGGGCAAGAGCGAAGCCTCTATCAGCAAATACCTAACTCGCCTACGTACTCAATTGGAAGATGAACTCTTTATCCGCCATGCACATCACTTTGAACCAACGGATTATCTAAAGCGTAAATTACCAGAAATTACTGATGCGCTAGGGCAGTTAGAATCTTGTCTAGTTCGCCGTGAGTTCGACCCTCTCTCGTACGAGAAAAGCATCTCAATCTGCTTGCCCCAATCAGCACAACAGTCATTTGGTGATCTGCTTCTTATTGATTTAATGGAATTATTTCCTAATGCCTACATCAATGTAGAAAGCAGTACGGATAGCACAATAGACGATATCTTGGTTGATAAAGTAGATATGCAATTGCATTACTTTAACGAAGAGTATCCAAAAACCATCCATCAACAATTTATTGGTTATGCGCCAGCTGTCATCGTGGTACCCGAAGAGCTTGGGATCAACGATCTCGAAACCGCGTGTAAGCTCGATTTCATTTTGCTTGAGTTAGCCGGTTGGAAGGATAGGGAGCAGGTGACCAAGCGAGCGCTCGAACAAAGTGGGATTAATATAAACCGTGTTGCGACGATTGGTAATATCACGAGTCTACTCAAAGTCATAAGAAGCAAGGCTGCAGCGACAATATTACTTGAGTATCAAAAGCCAATTGAAGGCTATACCTTTATCCCTGTACCGGAGAGTTTTTACCCTCAAGGGCGACCAAAGGTCGTGATACAAATGAAGCAATCTCATCGCTACAACTCGATGCATCAGCTATTAACCGATGCTATCGCGAAGTACGTCATTTCTTAGCAGCACAAGCTGCCGCATTCATCTTGCGGAAGTGTATTAAGTAGCTCTACAACGGACTCGGCATGGTATTTCTTCAATATGCGAGTCTTATAAGTACTGATGGTCTTTGCACTTAATGACAGCTGTTCAGAAATCTTCTTATTTGAATAACCTTGAGCCAAATAATGGAAAACCATTGCTTCACGGTTCGATAAAGCAACGTTACCGCTTGATTGATTGTGCGTTGCTTTAAACATGGAATAACCACGCGTCACGCTAACAATCGCATCCATAATGGTCTCTTTCGATTCATTCTTATTTAAAAATCCATGCGCACCCATTTCAAACGCGGCTTTGGACAAGCTGCTGTAATCGCGAGAGGAAATAAATAAGATTCTTCCTTGATAACCGGTTGCCAGAATGTTCTTTGCCAACCGCATACCGTCTCTGTCACCTAAAACTACATCTAAAATAACCAAGTCAACAGGCTGGTTGCGAATGAGCTCCATAACTTCGGCACTGTCAGTTGATTCTACAACGTTCACAGTTTGGAAAGCGTTTTGAACAAGAGAAGCGAGCGCTTCGCTATATAACGGTTGGTCGTCGATAATAAGAACGTTATTCATATTTTGTGCCTCACCTTATATTTCAATTTACTTGCCGCTTCCATTCAGCACTCATTTAACGAGAAGGGATTGTAGGAAAAATCCTTGCCGTGTGGGTGAAAATGACAATTTCATTATTTGAAAAGGTGTGTCTCATTTTTTAGAAAGTGTCGCGTGGTAGATAATAGAATCAAAGAGATACGGCACGAAAGAATCACCGACCTCAGTTGAAGTACCAATCTTTCTTTGCCGTCAGAAAAGGCGTACATATTCGAATAAGTTCAATTATAACAACAAGATAGTGTTGTTTGTGTGTTGGGGCGAGTTTGCGACTTATCCGTTAGGTTTTTAGTATTTCCACTTGCTGTTGTTATGGAGTATGCGGAATGCTTAATAGAATTAAAAAAATAAAACATAAATTTTATCTGATCTTGAGTGCCGTTATTTTGGTGCTGTCTACAGTGTCTGCTGTTGGCTTTTTTACGACTAAACAGGTCAATTCAAATTTTATTCACTTTCAATCAATCGATGAGGCGGCTTTTGAAGCGACAGACGTTGAAGCAAATCTGTTGAAGGCTCGAATCAATGCATTGACGTATCGCACAAACCGCGACCCTCAATTTTTTAATCGAGCAATTGAAAGCTTGAAATTAGCGCAACAAGAGGCACAAAGGCAGGCTTTGAAGTCGACAGATAATGAGCGAAAGGGGCGCTTTGAAAAAGTCACCTCGCAACTCGAAAGTTATATAACAAACTTAACTGAAGTTTCGCAATTAATGCGAGAACGTGACGCTTCTGTTCTCGAACTGGTTTCTTTTCAAAAGCAGATTGAGGCAAAAATATCGCGACGACTGAGTGAGTCAGAAGTGCTTAGTAAGCAACGTTCGGAAGTTTCTCGCGCAGCTATGGTATTTAAAGCGTTGACGCAAGAAGCTACGGAGTATCTGTTAACCAATAACGAGCAAGATTACGAACAGTTTCAAGATCAGCTAACGCAATGGAAAAGTGATTTGTCCAAGTTAAGCTTCGCAAGCCAAGAACAACTCATTGAACTGACAGAAGGCTTTGCTCACTCGTTGTCTCAAGTTGCCAGCACGATTCGGACTCGAAACGATCGTTGGGAAGTACTTAAAGAGATTGGTTTTGATATTGCTGAACAACTGAATGGCATCAGAGTCGATGCCGTTAATGATCAAAATGCATTGAAAGATGAGATTCAACAATCCACTGAAGAGGCAATCATCAATGTGACGTTAGCTTTGTTGATTGGATTGCCAATCGTCACCTTCTTATCTCTGTATATTTCTCATGATATTACCGCGAATGTTCAGTTTGCTAAGCAGGTAGCTGAAAAGCTGAGTCGTGGTGAAATCGGGATGAGGCATGATCAGGTGAAAGGGAATGATGAAATCGCTGAAATGCTTGATGCGTTGCACCATATGGAAGCGCAGCTGTATAAAACGGTGTCAGGTGTGGTGTCTTGTAGTGACTTGCTTGCTTCGGCATCAGAAGAGTTGTCGGCAGTAAACGGAGAAATTCTGACGAATGCACAAGCCCAGCAATTAGAAACTGATCAAGTTGCCACCGCGGTGAACCAAATGACGGTAGCCATCACCGAAGTCGCCCAAAGTGCGAGTGGGGCATCACAAGAAGCTGCGTTGGCGACGAGTGTCTCTGAACAAGGGCAGACTGTCATGCAACGAGCCATGGAGCAGGTGGGCGGTTTAGCCACGCAAATGGGAACCATGAGCCAAGAGGTGGCTACCTTGTCCAATGGGACAGCAGAGGTTGCGGATATTACGGAAGTGATTCAAACCATTGCTGAACAGACAAACCTTCTGGCACTCAATGCAGCGATTGAGGCCGCGCGTGCTGGCGATCAAGGTCGTGGTTTTGCTGTTGTAGCAGATGAGGTGCGTCAACTGGCTCAAGAAACCCAGAAGGCGGTAGAAAAGATCGGTCATCGCATCAGTACGCTGCAACAGAATACGACTCAGGTGGTTGATTCCATTAATGCTGGGCAACGCATGCTAGAAGAAACGGTACAGCAATCAGCCTCAGCGAATGAAGCCTTTGTGAGTATTTCGGGGAATATTGAACAGACGAATGCGCTTAACACTCAAATCGCTACGGCGACGGAAGAACAAAGTGCCACGGCTGAAATGATCAATCAAAGCGTGGTATCTGTACGCGATCAAGTGGAGCAAACCGTTAATATGATTCAAGACTGCAATCAGGCAACAGATGAGCTAGCAAGAATGTCGGTTAACTTATCTGATCAAATTCGATTCTTTAAGCTGCAATAGAGAGATGTTAGGAGCGAAATTTTACCTGATGGTGTATTTATACTTGCAGCTAAGCAATGAATCAGTAAAGATCGCGCTTTTACCTAAGTTTTGAGTCCGTTATGAGCCAATCTTCTTTTGAATCTATTGTTCATTCACGTCGTTCCGTTAGAAAGTACGATACGAATGCTGAATTTAACCATGATGATGTAGCCAAGGCGCTCGCGTTGACCACGCTTAGCCCAAACAGCAGTAATATGCAGATGTGGGAATTTCATCGAGTGATTTCAGCGGAGAAGCGAGCGAAATTAGCCGACTTCTGCATGGGACAAAATGCGGCAAAAACGGCGAATGAGTTAGTCGTTTTTGTGGCGACTACTCATAACTGGGAAGAGCGCGCAAAGCGCAACGCAGAGACTGTGCGCCAAGCTTTTGAAGGCCGTGACGACGCTGCGGCCAAGCGCGCTCTAAAGTATTACGAAAAACTTATCCCAATGGTTTATAACAATGATGCATTTGGCATACGCGGGGCGGTACGCAAGTTATACAGCTGGTGGCTAGGTCGAAACAAGCCGATGGTAAGAGAAGTGGCTAAAAGTGACGTACGTGTTTGTTTGCACAAGAGTGTTTCTTTGGCAGCGATGACTTTTATGTACGCGATGAGAGAAAAAGGCTATGACACTTGCCCAATGGAAGGCTTCGATTCAAAACGTGTAAAACAGTTGCTTAATCTAAGAGACAGTGATCAAATCACCATGATCATCAGTTGTGGTATCAGAACCGAAGAAGGGGTTTATGGCGAGCGTCATCGCGTAGATAACGAAGCGGTCATTAAAACTCACTGATTCTTTACTAATTATGGCTAAACTTTTTGTTTTCCCTGCCGTTAACTTAAGGAACCCAGCTGCAATATTGAATACTTGAATGTGTTTTGTACAAAAATGAGACAAATTTTAAGCATTTGATATAGAAGTGTGCAGTCAGCATCCTTTTGATTATTTACAAATTCTGTCTCAACGACTACAAAAGGACTCTTGGATTTTTTCGCCTGTGAAGTGATTCTCTGTGGCATTGCATCAAGCCTTTTTCTTGGTGCGTATTTTGGATAATTGTGTTTATGAGTAACGTAACCAGCACTATATTGACTGAGAGTGGTACCAATGAGCTTGAAATCATTGAGTTCCACCTAGAAAAACAGATGCCAGATGGCAGCACAAAAACATGTTATTACGGTATTAACGTCGCTAAAGTTCGCGAAGTGATTCGCGTACCAGAGACTACCGATTATCCGAACGCACAACCGCATATGATTGGCGTGTTCTCTTCCCGTGAAGTGTTAACTCCGTTGGTGGACCTTGCTGGTTGGCTTGGCGTTCCGACTCGTCGCGACTTAGAGCGTAAGTTTGTGATTGTGACGGATTTCAACAAGATGACGAATGGCTTCTTGATTGACAGCATTTCACGCATCCACCGTATCTCTTGGAATGACGTAGAATCACCGAGCCAGTTCTTAGAAGCAGGTGAACAAGATTGTGTGGTTGCTGTTGTTCGTAAAGATGGCAACCTGATCATGATCCTCGATTTCGAGAAAATCATTGCAGACATCAACCCAGAGCTGAGTATGGAAAAATACGACGTAACGGGTGATAAATCGGTTGACCTTAACCAGCGTATGGTTGGTAAGCGTAATGCGAAAACCGTTATGGTTGTGGACGATTCAGCGTTTATTCGCTCACTGATTCAAGATACTTTAGCATCAGCAGGCTATAACGTGATCACATGTAAAGACGGCGGCGAAGCTTACGAGAAATTAATGAGTCTCATCGAAGTAGCGAAACAAGAACAACTGCCAGTGCGTGAGCTGCTTGATGCTGTTGTTACCGACGTTGAAATGCCGCGTATGGATGGTATGCACTTGGTAAAACGACTACGTGAAACGGAAGCCTACAATGAAATGCCAATCGTGATGTTTTCTTCTCTAATGAGTGAAGATAACCGTGCGAAAGCACTATCACTAGGGGCAAATGACACGATTACTAAGCCAGAAATTGGTCGTATGGTCAATATGATGGATAAATACGTGTTTAACTTTGCATAAGCAGAGAACAAGATGACAAAAGGCTGCCGATTGGCAGCCTTTTTTGTTATTTAGGACAAGGTAAAATTTCTAGTTTATAACTTTTGTTTTTACTCATCGGTGGTCCATATAAAATACCACATTGAGTAAGGCTTGCACGAGGGTCGTCTCTTGGAGCGATAACCATCTCTCGAGTAAAAGAACCGCCCTCGTGATGAAATGTCTTCCAGTCGGAATTGCTGCTCTCATTTATTCCTTGAATCAGTAGACCAATAGTGTGGTCATCTGCATCTGGGTAACCATATAGGAAAGTGCATTGCATCGAGTCACTTGTCTTACAGCCATCAAATGGCAGGTTAGTTGCAGGGTAATCTGTCTTTTTATTAGAGACGTAAGGTACGCTTTCTAGTCCCGCAGTTGCCATTTTTCCATACCCAATGGCAAGAGCTGATGCAATTGCACCTTTCATTCCTTCCAAACGCGCTTCGCGAGCATCATCTTGAATGTTTAAGAAGCGGGGTGCGGCAGTGACAGCAAGGATGCCAAGAATTACGATTACAACAACAAGCTCAATTAAAGTAAAACCTGATTTTCTTTTCATAAACCATCTTTAAGTTAGGTTGATACGATAGTCTAATATTTATTTGTTATTTAGTGCCTTAGACTGTGAAATTCTACGTGTGGTGAATTTTGATAGTGCATTCACTCTATAAAAGCCGCTGATTATAATGTCGATTTTGTGTTCTGGATAGAGGAGTATTGATAAATTAAACATTGCATCTTTGTACAAAATTCGAAGTTGCAGAAAGTGAGCCTCTAAAGTTCGGTTATTGAAATATTTTGATTGTGTTTTAGATAGGTTTGATGAATCCTACGCAGGGCGAGAGTAGGTGAATAATAGATAATTTATATTTAACTAACTCTCTAATAAATAGATAAAATATAAGAACGCATCGATGGAATTCGATTCTACTAATTTGCTTGCAATGGGGCTGATTTTCCTCGGCTCTTATGTACAAACGGCTATTGGCTTTGGCTTGGCTATTGTCGCGGCTCCACTACTTATTCTATGGGCTCCGGAATACGTTCCTGCTCCCATCTGTTTAGTTGCATTGTTTATTTCATTAATGAATGCGATGAAGCACCGCAGTAATGTTGAACTCGGTGGTTTAAAGATGGCGTTGATCGGTCGTATTCCCGGATCGTTAGCGGGTGGGGCGCTGTTGTTTTATGTTTCGACAGAAGCGTTAACGCTTTGGATTGGTTTTCTCGTGCTTTTTGCTGTGGCTGTGAGTGTCTTACCTTTTCGCATTGAGCCAACACCAGGACGCATGACGTTTGCAGGTTTCTTTTCGGGGCTCTTTGGTACAAGCTCCGCGATCGGTGGACCGCCAATGGCGTTACTACTTCAGCATCAAGAAGCGAATCAGTTACGTGGTAACCTTTCTGCTTTCTTTGTGTTTAGCTCTATTATCTCGTTGGTGGTTCAAATTCCGGTGGGATTCTTCAATCTTCATCATTTGATCATTACTTTGCCCTTACTGCCTGCAGCCGCATTCGGCTATTGGTTGGCAATAAAAACAACACAGTCCTTGCCTAAAGAAAAAGTGCGTTTCGGTGCGCTAGCGCTGTGTTTTATTAGTGGAATTACCGCGGTAATTCAAGGCCTAGCCTTATAGCGAATATTGGTCCTTTTGTTTCGCTTTACAAACCAAATTTGCTCTATAGAATCGCGTCACTTTTTTATTTGTCGAGTCAGTTATGAACAACAATCGTTACGGCAATTTTATGGCTGCACTTTCCTTTGTTATCTGGGGATTGTTGCCTGTTTACTATCGCTTTCTGCCAAATGCATCAATGGATGAACTGTTGGCGCTGCGCATCATTGGCTCTGTACCTGTGGGGTTTCTATTGGTACTGGCGATCACGCATCACATGCCGAAGTGGGCTGCTATCTGGAAAGATAAAAAGTCCCTTTGGTATACCTTTGTTGCAAGTAGCCTAATGTGTATTTCTTGGGTTGCATTCACTTGGGCGTTAACCAATAACCGTGTTATTGATGCGAGCTTAGGCTTCTTTATTGGACCTTTGGTTTCTGTTGCGCTGGGTGTTTTTGTCCTTGGTGATAAGCTGTCGAAAGGTCAGTTCATTGCCATTCTTTTAGCAACTATCGGTGTGGTTTATCAGGTTATCCAATATGGTCAGTTACCATTAGTGGCACTGACAATGGGCTTATTCTTTTCTCTTTATGGCTTATTTAAGAAAAAGATTAACTTTGATTGGAGTACAACACTCTTTATTGAAGCGGTGGTGCTTACCCCAATCGCATTGGCATATCTGATGTTTAAGCAATGGACGATCGGTGAGTTATCTTCAACCGTCGATATGACCACGTTCATGCTTTATTTAGGAAGTGCGCCAGTAACTATTCTCCCACTGATTTTTTATTCGATTGCGATCCGAATTACTAACCTGTCGACAGTAGGGTTGATGCAATACATTGAACCGAGTCTTCAATTTGTATTGGCCGTCGTGTTCTTTGGTGAACTATTCGATAGTGTAAAAGCGGTGACATTTGCTTTTATTTGGGTGGGTCTGCTGTTCACGATCTGCGAAGGTATCGCCAAGCTTTCTAAGCGTAAAAAGCTCGCTAACCACTCTCTTTGATGATTTCTTTCTTTAGATTTATAGGGCTAATTTATACCCAAGCAACTTCGGGATGCCCGGTTCAGGTAGAATGCCTTGGTTTGTAGACGCGGCGGCGATTTAAAGATCTAGTCACTCTAAATCAAGAATGTATGTATTTTATAAATGTGTTTTTTATAGAATAATTAGCTCACAATAATATCTAAAGAAGGAAGTTTTATGGTTACCGCGCTTTACGCATCTATTCTCGCATTACTGCTCATCTGGCTCGCTTTTCAAGTCATCAAGCAACGCCGCAGCAACAAAATCGCTTACGCCGATGGTGGAGTTGAGGCGCTTCAAATCGCTCGCAGCGCACAAAGCAATGCAAGTGAATACGTTCCTATCACTCTCATTTTAATGGCGTTATTAGAATACAACGGCGCTTCGCTACTGTGGATACACCTTGCTGGTATTGTATTTGTGATTGGGCGTGTGATTCACGCAAAGGGAATTCTCGGTGAGGATTTAAAAGGTCGAATTACAGGGATGAAGTTAACCTTCTTTACTATGATTGGTTTAGTAGCCCTTAACTTGATCTATTTACCTTACGGGAGCTTATGGTAAAAAAATCGACATACTTACCGCCTGCATGGCTATTGGTGTTTGTTGGACTGGTTCTTAATATTGCTGCGATTATCTTAACCAGTGTTGTGTTAGATAAACTCGGTAAAGAGATCAGTTTACTGGCTGAACAAAAAGCCGATAACCTCTATTCGATACAACTCGCTTGGAATAGTGTTGAAACATTGGAGCGAAAGCGGGAAGTATTGTTGCTGCATTTGCACCTTGCTCAGAGTGAACCTGTTTCAGAAGAAATGAACCAAGTGTTGAGAGGGCATTTGTCAGCATGGACAGGGCAGGAAGTAAGTCCAATCCAAATTGAACAGTTACCTAATCTGATGTCTGAGATCAATCAGGCGCAAAATAACTACCGTAATCGTATAGACAGCTATTACCTTGCCAACTTGGAAACTACGGAAGTGGTGACAGATTTGGAAGAAAAGATGGCTTGGTATAAAAGTATTGGTTTGTTTCTTCAAGTCTTCGGTTTGGCATTAATTTTAGCGAGAGATCTCGCCCGTAAGCCATAAATGAATTGAAGATTGTATTTGCATATTGCAAGGTCTTGTTCGCAATATGCAATGAGTGGAAAGTGGTTAGTGTGATTATTCGTTCAATTTGACTGCAAATGATTAAATAACAATCGGTTTTACTGCATCGAAAAGTTGGCATGTCTAATGCTTTAGTTTATATGACCCTTTTAAGCCGAGGGTCACCTAGCCAACTGACGTTGTTAGTGAACCAGATTGTTCACAGAAATATATAGCCAATCACCCAATTGTGATTGGCTTTTTTTATTCCTGTTAGCTAGGGAACACAGGTCCTGAAGTCTGCTGACCCTAACGAATGTTGATAGTGTTGTCGCGCCTGTCGTACATGTCTGGGGTGGTGTGCAGACCGCCAGCATATCCAGCCGCTTCCAATGTTTCTCTCACTTCTCGCACATCTGCCGCCGTCACTTCCTGCTGTTGATCCCCGAGATGCCTACGTACAAAGGTAATGAGCTCGGCTAAACGTGCGTCAGAGAGGATATCCTCAAAACTAGCCATCGGCATGAAGTTACGCTCCGGATCAATATAGGTAGGCTGTAAGCCACGCACCGTTACCGCAATAGTGTTGAATGGGTCACTGTGCATGATGATGCCATTGTTCAAGAGCGTTGGTGCAATAGGGTCTCGACCTTTACCATCGTTCCCATGACACGCGCCACACGTTTGCTTGTAAGTAGCATAGATCGGATCTTGATAGGCAGCTTCATCGAACCCTTTCGGCTCTAAAGGCACCGCATCGGCAGCAATGAAGTTGTTTACGTCACCGCTGAGTAGGTAATAGGACATGGACTCGATGTCTTCGCGCGTCATCAAACTCAAGCTGTTTTTGACCACGTCAGCCATCCCGGCAAAAGCGGTACCTTTGTCTGAGTGACCAGTGTGCAAGAAGTCGGTTAGTGTTTTCTCATCCCAACCGCCCACATACAGCTCTGTAGACGTAATGTCAGGTGCGTTCCAACCATCTATCAAGTTGCCTTGGAAGATGCGTTCAGGGATTAGCGCTTGAGCAATGTTACGCGGCGTATGGCACTCTGAACAGTGCCCTAAACCTGCCACCCAATATTTACCTTTCTGCCACTTCTCGACGTCCACCACCACGCCCTCAAGCTCTGAAGGTAGGTTGTAGTCGATAGGGTCGGTGTCCATAAAGACAATGTTCCAACCAAGGAGACCAAGACGAATGTTCGATGGGAACATCATGTGGTTTTCATCGTTACGACGCGCCACGGCAGGGATAGACTGCATGTACTCCCACAAATCCGTCATGTCTTGTTCCGTGAGATATTGATAAGAGGTGTAAGGCATTGCAGGGTACAAGTAACCATGCTTGCCTTTACCGTGTACCAGAGCATCACGGAAGTTGTCGTAGTCGTATTCACCAATCCCTTCACTGGCGTGAGGAGTAATATTGGTCGAATAGATGGTGCCAAATGGTGTAACAAACGGTAGACCGCCGGCAAAAGGTTCGCCACCTTCAGCACTGTGACAAGCCACGCAGTCCCCCGCGTGCGCGAGATATTCACCACGTTCGACAGATTGAGCGTTAAGTGCTGCGAGTTTTTGCTCTTCCTCTTCGCCGGCTTTGCGGATGTAGGCGCCAATCGCAAGGATCTCGTGCTCTGAGAGTTGGTTTTCAAACGCAGGCATCAAGTTGTTCAAACCGTAATTGATGGTGTGTTGAATTTCTTCAATACTGCCACCATGAAGCCATACGCTGTCTGACAAATCTGGAACACCAGTTTGTTGATTGGCAAGTGAGCCATCGCCGTGACAAGAAGAACAGTATTGAGCGAATAGGTTTTTACCTAATTCGATCTTCACTTCAGGTACGTCACTGTGGCGTTGATTGAGAGAGGCGAGGTAATAGGCGACTTTATTTACTTCGTCTTTTCTCATTACCTCTACCCATCCCGGCATAGCACCGTTACGCCCTTTTGCGATGGAGTGAATAATGGCATCGTCATCTCCACCATACATCCATTCTTTATCGATAAGGTTAGGAAAGTGTTTTTGCCCTTGCGCGTTATCTCTATGACAAGCGGCGCAATGGGTCTGAAACAGCATGCGTCCAGTGCGTACGATGTCGGTATTTTGTGCAAGTACCGCCAAAGAGGTGTTTGTTACTTGGCTAAACTGCTGATCGAGTGTGGTCGAAGGTGAGCTGAGTTTGTCATTTCCTTGGTCATAATTCACCAATCCTTTCCATTCACCTAGCCCTGGATACAACACTAAATAGCCTGCAGAGAGTAAAAACGCGACAGCGTAACTTATAAACAGCAGCTTAGGTGGTGGGGCATCTTTCTCATCTATACCATCAAAAGAAGCAATGGTGTGGTCTTGATCTGCTTTGTGGTTGCTTCGCCAATACTTGACGATAACACTCACCATAAGGGCAAAAAATATTATGGTGCAGGCAACTGCCCACCAGTTCCAGAATGTGCTCATGGTGCCACCTCCTGTGCTGTGTCTTGACCAAGGCTTTGAAGGTAACGAATCAAAGCTTCACCCTTGGTTTTACCTCGAATTTGTAGACGTGCGTCTGATATCTCTTGGTCGGTATAGGGTACGCCTAACGTACGCAGTGTTTCCATCTTGTTGCCAATGGCATTACCAGACAGAGTTTGCTCAAACAACCAAGGGTAAGCAGGCATGATGGATGTTGGTACAACTTGGCGTGGATCGATAAGGTGCAATACATGCCATTGGTCCGAATATTTCCGGCCTAGGTTGGTTAAGTCTGGTCCAGTACGTTTAGACCCCCACAAGTTTGGGAACTCGTAAATATCATCAGACTCTTGGTTAGCGCGACCATTGCGCTTGATTTCTGGTTCCAATGGGCGAACCATTTGTGTGTGGCACACATGGCAACCTTCGCTGATGTAGATATCGCGACCCGCAAGCTCAATTGCGGTTAGGGGCTTAGCTAAACTGCCTTTGGCGATGTCATCCGTGCGAAGAATATTCGGCACAACCCAAACTGCGAGTGAAAAAGAAGCTACAACCACCGTGGTGATGATTAAGATGATAACCGAGTGAGTAAAGTCTTTGCTCATCTTATGCCTCCTTTGCCACTAGTACGGATGGAGAACGCACGGTCTTATACAAGTTAAACGCCATCAGGAACAAGCCAAGTACAAAGAGTGCGCCACCAAAGAAACGTAAGAACAACCATGGCGCTTTAAAGTTCATGGCTTCAATAAAGCTGTAAACCAGTTCGCCATTCTCGTTTTGGGTTAGCCACATGTAGCCTTCACCAATGCCTGCTACCCAAAGTGCGATAGCGTAGATGGCGACACCAGCATGGGCTAGCCAGAAGTGCCACTTGATCAAACGCTGCGACCAAAGTTCGGTTTTGTTCCACAGACGCGGGATGAAGTAATAGAACACCGCAATGCCGGACATGCCCACCCAACCTAATGCGCCAGAGTGAACGTGCCCGATCACCCATTCGGTGTTGTGCGCTAGCATGTTGAACCAGCGAATCGCCAATAGAGGTCCTTCAAATGTGGCCAAGCAGTAGTAAAGAATTGCCGAGAAGAAGAACAGGCAAATGTAGTCAGACTTGAGCTTCTCTTTGTTTTGTAGAAGTGTCATAGCACTGTTGAAAGCGCCTGCCCAAGAAGGAAGCCAAAGGATGAGAGACATGATGATGCCAATGTTTTGCACCCAAACAGGTACTGATGAATAAACCAAATGATGAGTACCTGCCCAAGTGTAAAAACCAACCAAGCCCCAAAAGTGGATCACAGACAAACGGTAAGAGTAGATAGGGCGGTCAGCGGCTTTAGGTATGAAATAATAGTTCATACCAATCACACCAGCAGTCAGTAGGAAGCCCACTGCATTGTGACCCCACCACCATTGCACGATAGCGTCTTGTGCTCCGGCAAACACAGAATAGGACTTCATCAAAGAGACGGGCATGGCAAGGTTGTTCACGATGAAGATCATCGCAATAACAATGATAAAGGCGGCGAAGAACCAGTTCGCAACGAAGATATGGTCAACTTTCCGCTTCGCAATCGTGCCAAAAAACAGCACAGCGTAGAGCACCCAGACCAAGACGATCAGTACGTCGATTGGCCACTCTAATTCTGCATACTCCTTAGATGTCGTGTAGCCAGCTGGTAACGTGACGAGTGCTAAGAACAGCACCAATTGCCATCCCCAGAAAACCATCCAAGATAAACTTTGATTGAAGAGATTACAGCGTCCGGTGCGTTGAGCGATGTAAAGAGAAGTACCCATCAAAATGTTGACGACAAAACCGTATATCACGCCGGAAGTATGTAATGGTCTCAGGCGACCGAATTGGAAGTATTGAGAATCAAAGTTGAGCACGGGCCAATATAACTGCGCGGCAAGAATGACACCGATGATCATCCCTGCAATAGCCCACACTAACGATGCCAACACAAAATACTTCACAACTTGAGTGTTGTATTGAGTTGCTGCTTGTTCCATAAGAACGCTCCTCGTTTAAGGCTGCGGCTCGTTACCTAACTGTGAGTAGTAATGGGCGATGTCTTCGATATCTTGATCAGAAAGTGCATCAGCTTGCTGCTGCATTAATACCGCCAGACCACTTGTGCGCTCACGCGCTTTGTAATCCTTCAAAGACGAAATTAGATAGCTCTTTTTCTGACCGCGCAAATTCGGGTAGGCGTCGATAGTAGAAATTCCGTCGGTACCATGACACGTCATACATACTTTCGCCTTTTCCTTACCAACCTCAAATTGAGCATCGGTATTGGTGTCGGATGCGAAGGTGATCGGAGAGAAGCACATAGTGACGACGAGAGCCGTCTTCAGCACTGTGCTCATGCATTGTGTGTTCTTTAATCTCATCACTGATTCCCTAGTAATTTGAGTGCGTTTTCACTAACTTGGGCGTTTTACAAACAGGCTCTTCGCTCTTATTCGTGAGGTGAATGAACGGGTTTGTTTTTTATTGTTGTAGGTTAAAGAGTAAGCAGGTACTGGCGATATCGCTATGTACAAGCCGATTTAGTTGTGGTTTTCATTACTAATACGCGCCAACTCGATGGATTGGACAAAATCATTACCAATAAAACTAAAGTGAAAAGAGGTGCTTAGCTTTTGCCTTTTGAAAAATGGCGAGTTTTGTTTGATTTGAGTGGGCTCAGTATTGTTTTAAGAGGATGAAGGAAATTGAAAACCGCCCTGATTTATACCCACTAGACTTTTAAATCGCCGCCGCGTCTACAAACTAAGTTATTCTCGTTGATCCTAGCATCTCGAGGCTACTTGGGTATAAGCAAGAGCGGTTAGAGAATAGGAGATCTTTCAAAACACATTATCGACCGCGGTAGATCATCATGTCGTAGATATGTGTGATGGATATTGGATCGGCTTCGATAGTACTCACGCGAAAAGAGGAGATAAGACTAAACAGCGAGCCGAGCGCAATTGGAGCAATGATAAGCAAGGCGATCAGAATGAAAAAGAGTACGGTTGAATGTCTCATAAAGCACCTCCTGACGTCTGTTTTGTTTCGTTGCTATTGTAACATTTTGCCCCGAATTTAGACTTAGGTTATTCCGTACTGTATTTGAGTTTTTACCTAAAGGATTCTTGTTATTCTGATGGTTTCAAATAACAAAATAATGACAGGGTTTCACAGTAATTTTCTCGATGATGAATTAGTCACAATGTATACTGTGAACGCTTCGCAAACGTTAACACTCCTCAGTCTAAGTACACATTTAGTCCAGCATTTGCGATGTAAATATAACTAGCAATCACGCATTAAAATCAATGATATATGAACCCCTAACGAATCCTTCGTAGGGTCTTTTTTGTGAGTAATTATGTTTAACTCAGAACGCAAAGCTGCATTCGTGCTCGTCGCTACTACGATGATCGCGGCATTAGGGTGGATCTTCTCTAAAGAAACCATTCAAGGTCTCCCTCCATTCGGATTTATCGGTCTGCGATTCACTATCGCTTCACTGTGTTTGTTGCCTCTGTGTATCAAACCGCTTCGTGCTGCCAACAAGAAAGATATTTTTGCCGCGGCAGGCGTTGGTGTGCTTTTGGGAGGCGCGCTGATGTGTTGGATCTATGCGATTTCAATCAGTGATACGTTAGGTGAGGGCGCATTCATCATGAGCCTATCAATGCTGTTCGTACCCATTGTCGCGTGGATTATGTTTCGTCAAAGACCTCAACGAATTTTTTGGGTGTCACTACCAATCGCGATTCTTGGCTTAGGGTGTTTGTCTTTAGCTGGTGGTTGGCAACAATCTAGCAGTCAACTTTGGTTCTTAGGCGCTGCTTTGATGCTCGCTCTGCACTTCAACGTAAACAGCAAGTATTCGCAAAAATTGCCTGTGTTGTTACTGACGTGCATCCAATTGTTTGTCACGGGTTTGATTGGTTTGTTGATTTCATCTTTGGTGGAAACGGTGCCAACTGAAGTATCGACGTCTATCTGGATTTGGTTTGCGCTGAGTACGCTTTTGGCAACCAGCTTGCGTTATGTGATGCAAACCATGGGACAAAAGTTTGTCCAAGCGGGTAACGCTGCACTGATTATGATCCTTGAACCTGTCTGGACAGTGATCTTGAGTGTGATTTGGTACGGCGAAGAGCTGACCTCCAATAAACTCGTTGGTTGTGCGCTTATCTTATTCTCTTTGGTGATCTACCGAACTGGCGGTAGACTCCGCTTTCTAAAACGGGCGTAATTAAGTTTATAGAGCCAGCAATTTCACCCTCGTTGGCTTTTCATTCCTTTTCATTTTTAGGCAGGATGCTTTCCATGGCAAACACAGAACATCAAGAGACGCTGGATTCACTCGATAAAATCAGCGTGTGCTTGTATCGCTTTGGTATTACTTTGTTTGCAATGGCGCTGCTTGTTTTTTCGGTTCTTGTCTCTGGTGCAATTTCTGGTTCACCGTTGGTTTACCAAACCTCAGTCATTGCGCTTTGTGTGGCTGGTGCGTTATCTGCCGGGAATGTCCACGTTTACAGCAAGCACGTACGTGCCGTGATCAGTTGGGCGTCTTGGATTGGCTTGGTACTGATGGTGAGTGACTTGGAGTTTCAGCGCACTTGGTTAGGGCTTGGCTTTATCTTTGTGACCTTTTCGGGCATTGCGCTTAAAGAGTCTTTTTGCTTTAAAGTACCAGGCTTAAAGATGGTGCCCGCGTTTCTCGCTGTAGCAACGTTTGCATTGTGGTTTAACCTTCCAATTCTTGCTGCCATCACTATGTTGTTGGCTGGTTTGGTAATGGGCTTCCTGTCATTTGCTAAATGGCGTATGCCGCTGCATTTCGATATCGGTATCAAAGCTAACTACGAGATTTAACCCCAAGCAATCAAACTTTATGGCAAGGAATGTTCACATCTTCACTTTCGTTGGCGTTGAAGAAGAAAAGACGTTCGTCTTGAATAAAGTAATTTAAATCAGACTCAAAACCGACCAAACTATCTTTATCTCTGATAAACAGGGGAGACTCTGTTGGTGTCAGATTCCAATCGACAGTGTTGAATTTTTGCTGAATTCGCTGACCGTCTACGTCATTTTTTGCTGTGAGTACAATTTCAAAAGGTTCTTTTAAACCAGACTTATGATTGAGCACGCCTGATTGATAATAAATCACGCTGGTATTCGAAGGAAAATAGATAGTTGTATACTCTTCGATGCTTTTATATTGACGATATGCTGCAGAGGTGAAACCTGCCTTTGCTTCAGAACAACGCCATCGAGTTCCGCTAAAATCGTACTCCTCAAATTGCCCGTAATAGACGGCAAATGCAGACGCAATGGCTGCGAATACAATCGTTAAAATTCGCATATAGCCTCCTTATTTACGTAAGAGTCAGCTATATATTCTCGAAGGTGCTCTCTCTGAACATTAAAGTAGCGATACACATGGTTTTTATTTCCGTTAGGTTTTTGAAACCAAATGGTTAAAGCCATCGTATTTGGCTCATAGATCGAGGGGAAAAGGCGTATGTAAACGTCCGCATTGCATTGTGATTGAGCTAGTTCATTGAGTATCTGGTTTAAATCACTGGCAGAAATAAACCCATGAGTTGCGTCATGCAAATAGAAATTGGTTTGACCAACGACTAGGTGTTTATAGTTATCCTTTTTTATGTAGTTTGGCTTCACAAAAAGTGGCTTAACACATAAAAGGGTGAATAAAGCGGTAAGAGCACTAATGACATACACCGTTGCAAGAAGAAAAGTACTGGCTTTCTTTTGCACACGAAGGGGGTGTTTTACTCTTTCATTCTCAATATTGCGAATGGCTTCTGAAGTAGGCTCTGCAATCTGAGATACTGGTTGTAGCAAGACTTCAATGGATTCGGCTTGAATAAAATAACCGACTTTACTTATGGTCTTGATTTCCGCGTTTTGTGCTTTCAAAGAAAGAAGATTACGACGCAGACCCGAAACCACGTTGGTTAGTGCTTGATCGGTCACGACCAATCCTTCCCAGCATGTCTCGAAAAGCTCTTCTCGGGATACGGGCTCATTTTTCTGCAAGAGCAGCATAAGAACCTCGTAAGGAAGAGGTCTGAGAACTATTGTATTTCCATTTTGATTACGTAACGTCCTTGTTGCACACTCTAAAGTTAAGTTTGAAAACTGAATCGATTTCATTGCTAAATTGGCTTTTTAGAAGGCAACTTCTATCTCGATAAACGAGATTAAAAAGTTAAGAGAACCTAATTTTATTTTGAAAGCGGCACAGTCTACCGAGATTAATTTATAAATCAAGCTGACAGTTTAAATGAAAATAAACCTTTAAAAATCATTGACTTGATATTTTTGAGTGTTTTTTAAGCCTCTCTTTTAATAGGGATATGTAAATATAAATGTAAAAACAATTTGATTTCCGTTTAGTTATTGATTGGGCATGCTTTTAGAGTATGCCGAAACAAACAACACGGTAAAGATAATTCAAAATGAAAAAGACTCTTCTTCTTACAGCACTCGTTTCTAGCTTTGCATCTGCTCACGATGTGAGTGGTTTTTACCTTGGTGCGGGTGTCGGAAGCACTGATTTCGATGATGCGGGATTCATGAATGATGTAAGTCACCAACTCGCTCTACGATCAGGAAGAAGCGTTCCGTTGACCTCAGATACAGATGGCTCTGCTTACAAATTGATTGCTGGCTACCAAATCAACCGCATTATTGCTATTGAAGCGCAATACACTAAATATGCGGATACTGATGTGAAAGTGCACAATATCTCAGCCCTAAAACTAAGCCACGATACGTTTACTGTAGCAGCAAATGTCGGTTACACATTCAACAATGGGCTGCGTCCTTTTGCGACGCTTGGTTTAGGTTCAATCAGTTACGAAGTAAAAGAAAATAACCCAGGCAAAAACTACAATCATAAAGATGATGGCGGCACGGTTCGCCTCGGTATTGGCTTGGAATATGCGCCAGTAATGCTAGGCGGTCTTGCATTCCGTGCAGGCTATGAAGTTGACCATTACACGCTAGAAACTCCGATTAAAGATTACGACCAGTCTATTGGCTCTTGGTATGTTGGTTCTACTTACAAGTTTTAACGCCTTTTTTATCTAAAATTCATCGTACTTAGAAGATGCAAAGCAGCCCTGTTAAGCAAGGCTGCTTTTTTGTTTTATGATTAACGTTGTTTTAATGCCATCGACACCTTCGAGATAGGTTGACGGTTTAATTCTTCACTGATCATCCATCCTGCTTTGGCAAGCAACTCCAAATCTACTCCGGTCTCGATTCCTAAGCCTTGGCAAAGGTAGAGCACATCTTCGGTAGCAACATTACCTGAAGCGCCATGAGCGTAAGGGCAGCCACCAAGCCCAGCCACACTACTATCAATGGTATTGATGCCCATCGTTAAGGCTTGGTAGATATTCGCCAACGCTTGCCCCCATGTGTCGTGAAAATGCACCGCAAACTTATTGGTTGGGACTTTTACTTGTACGGCTTCTAACATTTTAGCGATGCGTATCGGCGTGCCTGTACCTATGGTGTCTCCAAGTGAAACCTCATAGCACCCTAATTCCATCAGCAGGTTAGCGACTCTTGCGACTTGCTCGGGCTTGGTTGGCCCGTCGTAAGGGCAGTCTGCCACGCAAGATAAGTAACCCCGAACGGGAATGTTATGCTTTGCTGCCAATTCCATTACTGGTTCAAAGCGGGTAAGACTATCCGCAATCGAGCAATTGATGTTGTGTTGGCAAAAGCCCTCCGATGAAGAGGTGAAGATCGCGACTTGGGTAGCGCCGGCTTCTAGTGCCTTTTCAAAGCCTTGCACATTAGGCGTTAGGGCTGAGTAGATGACGTTGTGGCGGCGGGTGATTTTCTTCATCACATCGAGTGAGTCCGCCATTTGAGGTACCCATTTAGGCGAGACAAAAGAGCCTGCCTCAATATGGGTGAGTCCTGTATCTGAGAGTAGGTCGATTAAGCGGATCTTGGCTTGCGTGGACACCGGTGATTCGTTTTGCAGACCGTCTCTCGCACCTACTTCGACAATATTTACCTTGTTTGGCAAATTCATTTCTTGCCCTTTGTTGGCTTGTTTATCCAACCCGGTTCTCGTTTCTCCAGAAAGGCTTGCAAGCCATCTTGTCCTTGCGGCGATACGCGAATGTCGGCGATGAGCTGGCTCGTGTATTGGATAAGCTGACCATCAATCGGATTTTGGTGGCATTGATGACATAACGCTTTGGCTTTTCGCATCGCATCTGGGCTATTGAGCAGCAAAGAATCAATCAAGCTTTCTACCACGGCTTCGATTTTATCCAGCTTATGAACCTCATGCACAATGCCAAACTTTTCAGCCTTAGCGGCGTTAATCACTTCGGCGCTGAGTATGTAACGACGAGCTTGTCGGTTGCCCATTGCTCGCATGGCATAAGGAGAGATGGTTGCTGGAACCAGCCCCAGTTTGACTTCACTCAAGCAGAAGTTCGCATTATCCGCTGCGATGGCGATATCACAGCAACAGATCAAGCCCAATGCGCCACCAAAAGCGGAACCTTGCACAACCGCAATAGTAGGCTGAGGGAAAGCGTCCAATGTATGCATCAGACGTGCAAGGTTCTGCGCGTCTTCTAGGTTTTGCTTTCTGGTGCTACTTGCCATGGATTTCATCCAATTCAAATCAGCACCAGAGGAGAAATGTTTGCCGTTTCCTCGAAGCACTAAGCATCGAACATCGGTACGCAAGGCGAGGTAGTCCAGCCTGTGGATCAGCAGATCAATCATGCAGGCATCAAACGCATTGTGCTTCTCTGTGCGATTGAGCGTAAGCGTTGCGACGCCGAATTCATCGACGTTCCAAAGTACTTCATCTTGTCGTTGGGTATTGGGGATGATACTCGGTTGATGATCCTGCATGTGACGTCCTTTCTTCTCTACATTGCTACATTCTGAATATGCCAAAGTTGCTGTCAGGAATTGGCGCATTGAGCGCGGCTTTTAAGGCTTGAGCCAATACTTGACGCGTCTCTTTTGGGTCGATGATGCCGTCATCCCATAAACGCGCGCTGGCGTAGTAGGGATGACCCTGAGACTCATACAAGTCTACGATAGATTCTCGGAATGCACTTTCTTCGGGCTCTGGCCATTCTTCACCTTGGCGTTTTTTCACTTCTCGACGCACTTGAGTGAGCACGCCAGCGGCTTGTTCTCCGCCCATGACGGAGATTCGTGCGTTTGGCCACATCCACATCATGGTTGGGTCATAAGCACGACCGCACATGCCGTAGTTGCCTGCACCGTAAGAGCCGCCAATAATCACGGTGAACTTAGGCACATCCGCGCATGCAACCGCCATCACCAGTTTCGCGCCGTGCTTGGCAATGCCTTCTGCTTCAAGCTTTTTGCCCACCATAAACCCAGTGATATTTTGCAAAAACAGTAGGGGAATTTTGCGTTTGGCACACAACTCAATAAAGTGCGCGCCTTTCTGTGAGGACTCAGAAAACAAGATGCCGTTGTTCGCCACAATGCCAATCAGATGGCCGTGAATTCGTGCGAAGCCACATACTAAGGTCTTGCCATAAAGTGCTTTGAATTCATCGAAGTCTGAGTCATCAACCACACGAGCGATGATCTCTCTAACATCAAAAGACAAGCGCAAGTTTGCATTGACGATGCCGTACATCTCTTCGGCGTCGTAACGTGGTGGTAAAACCGGTTTGTCGCTTTGAATGGGGAGTGATTGATTGGTATTAGAGATGGCTTCGCGCGCGAGTTGCAAAGCGTGCTGGTCATTTTCTGCATAGTAATCGGCAACGCCAGACTTGCGACAATGCACGTCGGCACCGCCTAGCTCTTCATCGGTTACGATTTCTCCCGTAGCGGCTTTTACTAGCGGAGGACCTGCCAAGAAGATGGTGCCTTGTTCTTTGACCATAATGGAAACGTCCGCCATCGCAGGTACATAAGCGCCGCCTGCGGTACAAAGCCCCATCACAACCGCCACTTGAGGAATACCTTGTGCCGACATCCTGGCTTGATTGAAGAAGATACGCCCAAAGTGCTCTTTATCAGGGAAGACTTCCGCTTGGTGAGGGAGGTTCGCGCCACCAGAGTCCACCAAATAGACGCAAGGTAGTTGGCAACGTTGGGCGATCTCTTGCGCCCGTAGATGCTTTTTCACGGTGAGCGGGTAATAGGTGCCGCCTTTGACGGAAGGATCATTGGCGATCACCATGCATTGAGTGCCTTCAATGGTGCCAATGCCCGCGACGACACCTGCGCATGGAATTGATTCTTCGTAGACGTTCCACGCGGCGAATTGTCCGACTTCAAGAAACTCGCTGCCTTCATCCAAAAGGTGCATAACACGCTCACGAACGGGCAGTTTTCCTTTCAGACGCTGGCGGTCAATGGCTTTTTGTCCGCCACCTTGCTTGATGGCTTTAATATTGGCATTAAGGTTGTTTACCAACTCGGTCATGACCGCTTTATTCGACAAAAACAGCTCGTCGGTTGGCTTGGTTTTACTTTTAATGATTGCCATAGTGACTTCCTTGTCGGTGGGTTAGCGAGACTCTTCGAACAACTCTCGTCCAATCAGCATGCGGCGAATTTCAGAAGTGCCAGCACCAATCTCATACAGTTTGGCGTCACGGAGTAATCGCCCAGTCGCGTATTCGTTGATGTAGCCATTGCCGCCTAACAGCTGAATAGCATCGAGCGACATTTGTGTGGCAAGTTCGGCGCTGTAAAGGATCACGCCAGCGGCATCTTTACGTGTACATTCACCTCGGTCACAGGCGGCTGCGACGGTATAAACATAAGCTTTGGCGGCGTTCATGCGTGAATACATGTCAGCGAGCTTTCCTTGCACGAGTTGGAATTCACCGATGGATTTGCCGAACTGCTTGCGGTCATGAACATACGGAACCACTTCGTCCATACAGGCTTGCATGATGCCAAGCGGTCCAGCTGCTAATACCACGCGTTCGTAATCCAAACCGCTCATCAAAACTTCGACACCACGGTTTAACTCGCCTAACACATTCTCTTTTGGCACGACACAATCTTGGAACACTAATTCACAGGTGTTGGAGCCGCGCATTCCAAGTTTGTCGAGCTTCTGTGCATGGCTAAAACCTTCGAATTCTCGCTCAATAATGAAAGCGGTGATGCCGCGAGATCCACTATTGGGATCGGTTTTCGCATAAACCACTAAGGTGTCGGCATCGGGACCGTTAGTGATCCACATTTTGTTGCCGTTCATCAGAAAGTGGTCGCCTTTATCTTCTGCACGAAGCTGCATGCTAACCACGTCAGAACCTGAGTTCGGCTCGCTCATGGCTAGTGCGCCGACGTGAGAACCATCGATGAGTTTAGGTAGGTACTTTTCTCGTTGAGCAGGGGAGCCATTGCGAAAGATTTGGTTAACACAAAGGTTGGAATGCGCGCCGTAACTGAGCGCGACAGACGCCGAAGCTCGGCTGATCTCTTCCATCGCAACAACATGAGCAAGATAGCCCATGCCTGCACCGCCAAACTCTTCGTCGACGGTTACGCCGAGCAAACCCATTTCACCAAACTTGGACCACAAATGATTGGGGAATTGGTTATCGCGGTCGATGTCTGCGGCGATGGGGGCGATATGCTCGGTGGCGAACGCGTTGACGTGGTCTCGGAGCATATCGATGGTTTCACCAAGCCCAAAGTTGAGTGGGGTGTAGCTGCTTTTCATAACATTTCCCTGTTGAAAGTACTGCGGTTGTTAGTTCGAGTTACACTGCTTGGGCTTGGAAATTATGGTTATTCTTGTTTGTTTTAGTCGTTACAAGTTTTTAGTTATTGGCTGTTAGTTTTATTGTCGCTTAGCGCTTGTTTGCATCGCTCTTTGGCGGTTTCCAGCTCGTTCATTACAACGCTAATATCGTCCAGTTGCTGCTGTAAGTGCGCTTGTTTTTCATCAATAATGGTTAGCATTTTAAGCAGCTGACCATCGCTTTGTTGGGTATCGTAAAGCTCGAACAACTCTCGAATTTCCGCAAGCGAAAAACCCAATCGCTTACCACGTAAAATCAGCTTGAGACGGATCTTATCTCTGCGTTGATACACGCGAATGTTGCCTTTTCGTTCCGGCTCTATCAGCCCAACATCCTCATAAAAACGAATGCTTCGGGTCGTGATGTCGAACTCTTTGGCGAGGTCACTTATCTTGAATTTATCCACTCGGTTTTTCCCTCTAATGAATAGTTTTGGCTTCTTAAAATCCCTTCAAGCCTTGAGCTAAACGGGCTAGCTAAAAGCATGAGAGTAAATTTGTGTTGTTATTAATGTGTTTCTTTACGTTAACGTAAATGTTAGTGCTATGCTTACGTAAACGTCAAGAAATCACAGTGCGAAAATTCATCGTTTTATGAGAGGCTGGAGTGACACCACATTCTGTGTGAAAGCTCCGTGGTAGCAGGTGTGAGGGATGAGTTCGTGAACTGTGAATTATCGTCAGAAGGGACGAGATCATGGGAAACGACATCTGGATTGTCAGTGCAAAGCGAACGCCAATCGGGCGCTTTCAAGGTCAGTTACAAGGTTATTCAGCGCCTCAATTAGGGGCATTTGCTATCAAAGCGGCAATGGATGCGAGTGGTGTTAGCGAAGTCGACGAAGTCTACATGGGCTGCGTATTACCTGCGGGGTGCGGACAAGCACCAGCCAGACAAGCAGCGCTAGGTGCAGATCTTCCACTGACGACAGGCTGTACCACTGTCAATAAAGTGTGTGGCTCTGGCATGAAAAGCGTCATGTTAGCTCACGATCTTATCAAAGCGGGCAGCATTCGCAGTGCCGTCGCTGGTGGTATGGAAAGCATGACCAATGCGCCGTATCTGCTTAAAGAAGCGCGTAACGGCATGCGAATGGGTCACCAATCTACTCACGACCATATGTTTCTCGACGGTCTTCAAGATGCGTATGAAGGGCATTTGATGGGAGTCTATGCGCAGCAGACGGCTGACCGTTCGGAGTTTACTCGTGAACAAATGGATGAATGGGCAATCCTATCTGCGACAAGAGCGTTGGAAGCGCAAGAGCAGTATCTGTTTAACGATGAAATCTCACCGATAGAAATCACGACTCGCCATGGCGCTTCAACATTGGATTACGACGAGCATCCTCGCTCCATCAAGCTCGACAAGATCCCTCAACTCAAACCCGCGTTCGATAAAAACGGCTCGGTGACGGCTGCAAACTCAAGTGCGATATCCGATGGTGCTGCAGCCTTGGTGTTAATGGACTCGCAGGTGGCACAGCATCAAGGTTTAACGCCATTAGCAATCATCAAAGGGCACTCAACCCACGCCAGAAAGCCCGCCGAATTTACCCTCGCGCCTGTCTTTGCAATAGAGCAGTTGTTATCTCAACTCGATTGGTCAGTGGACGAGGTCGATCTTTGGGAGATCAACGAAGCTTTCGCCGTTGTCACGCAAATCGCGGTACGCCAGTTAGGCATCGATAAAGACAAAGTAAACATCAAAGGCGGTGCGTGTGCGCTTGGGCATCCAATTGGCGCAAGCGGAGCTCGTATTTTAGTGACCCTCATTCATAGCCTACGCCAACTGCAATCGCTTGGTGTAGATGGCGACAACAACAATAAAAAAGTGATGCGCGGTGTTGCATCACTGTGTATCGGTGGTGGTGAAGCCACTGCCATTGGTATCGAGATACCGCTTTCATTCCAATTACGACAAACGTTAACAAAGGACTAGATTATGACTCGCACGGTTCCCTTATTCATCGATGGTGAGTTTCGTGAATCTCAAGCAACGGATTGGGTAGAAGTGACAAACCCAGCCACAAATGACGTGATTGCGCGCTTGCCATGCGCAACGGATGAAGAGATGCACGCGGCAATTGAGAGTGCAAAAGCCACCTTTACCTGTTGGAAAGATGTCGCAGTTTCGGAGCGTGCACGCTTAATGCTGCGCTACCAACATCTACTGAAAGAACATCATGATGAGCTGGCGACGCTGCTGTCTCACGAGACGGGTAAGATCTTTGCGGATGCAAAAGGGGATGTGTGGCGTGGTATCGAAGTCGTCGAGCAAGCTGCCAATATTGCCAGCAACATGATGGGAGAAACCGTCGAGAACGTTGCGACCTATATCGACAGCTATTCGCTGATTCAACCACTTGGAGTGTGCTGCGGTATTACGCCGTTTAACTTCCCTGCCATGATCCCTTTGTGGATGTTCCCAATTGCGATTGCGAGCGGGAATACTTTTGTTCTCAAACCTTCTGAACAAGTGCCTCTCACGTCAATTCGCTTGGCTGAGCTGTTCGAAGAAGCGGGTGCGCCAAAAGGTGTTCTGCAAATCGTGCACGGTCGTAAAGAGCAAGTCGACTTGTTGCTGAAACATCCCGATATCCAAGCCGTTTCTTTCGTTGGTTCTGTACCCGTAGCGCAATACATTTACACCACAAGCACACAGAACTTCAAACGTGTTCAAGCCTTTGCTGGCGCGAAAAACCACATGGTAGTAATGCCAGATGCAAACAAAAACCAAGTGGTGAACAACTTAGTTGGCTCTTCGGTTGGTGCGGCAGGGCAACGTTGCATGGCGATATCTGTTGCTGTGTTTGTAGGTAGTTCGAAAGAGTGGATTGCCGACCTAAAGCAAGAGATGGCGAAAGTGCACCCTGGCGCTTGGGATGACGAGAATGCCGCGTACGGTCCTTTGATCAGCGCACAAGCAAAACAGCGTGTGCTCGGTTTGATTGAAGAAGGCAAACAACAAGGTGCGGTGTGTGAACTTGATGGTAGCCAATGTGAAGTGGGAGGCTTCCCTGAAGGTAACTGGATTGGTCCTACTTTATTCAGCGGCGTCACCACCGAGATGTCGATTTATACCCAAGAAATCTTCGGACCTGTTTTGGTGTGTATTGAGGTCGACACGTTACAAGAAGCGATAGATCTGGTGAATCGCAACCCATACGGCAACGGCACTTCCATCTTCACTGCGAATGGTGCGGCGGCGAGAAAGTATCAACATGAGATTCAAGTCGGTCAGGTAGGTGTAAACGTGCCGATTCCAGTGCCTTTGCCATTCTTCTCGTTTACTGGGTGGCGCGGCAGCTTCTATGGAGATTTGCACGCCTACGGCAAACAAGCGGTGCGCTTCTACACCGAGACCAAAACTGTGACGGCTCGTTGGTTTGATGACGATATCCCAACCGGTCCAAACCTCACCATTAACTTGCGCTAACGAAGTAAGGAGCTCATATGGATTTTGAACTCAACGAAGATCAACGTATGTTTGCCGACACGGCTCAGCAGTTTGCGGCAGAACGTTTAGCGCCAATGGCAGCAGAGTGGGATGAAAAACAAATCTTCCCCAAAGACATCCTACGAGAGGCAGGAGAACTCGGTTTCTTGAGCCTCTACACCCCAGAAGAACAAGGCGGTTTGGGCTTAAGCCGGTTAGATGCGTCTATCATTTTCGAGCAACTTTCTATGGGGTGCACATCGACCACCGCATTTATGACCATTCACAACATGGTGACTTGGATGGTCGCGAGCTTTGCGACCGATGAAGTAAAAGACGCATTCTGCCCAAAACTCATTACGGGTGAGTTTCTCGGATCTTATTGCTTAACTGAACCAAACGCAGGTTCGGACGCGGCGTCTCTGACGACTTCTGCGACTAAGCAAGGTGATAACTACATTCTCAACGGCGGCAAAACCTTTATCTCTGGCGCAGGCGATACTGACGTTTTAGTTGTGATGGCGAGAACCGGCGATGCGGGCGCGAAAGGTGTATCTGCATTTGTTGTCCCCGCCGATGCAGATGGCATTAGCTACGGACGTAAAGAGCCGAAAATGGGCTGGAACAGTCAGCCAACACGCGCGGTGACTTTCGATAGTGTTTCTATTCCTGCCTCACATTTGCTCGGTGAAGAGGGACAAGGGTTTGTGTTCGCCATGAAAGGTTTGGATGGTGGACGCATCAACATTGCTACTTGTTCTGTCGGTACGGCTCAGCAAGCGTTGAATCAAGCGGCGAAGTACATGCAAGAACGTAAACAGTTCGGCAAATCATTAGCTCAATTCCAAGCATTGCAATTCAAACTGGCAGACATGGCAACCGAGCTTGTCGCTGCCCGCCAACTGGTGCGGTACGCCGCCAGCAAGTTAGACCGAGGTGACCCAGACGCCACGACTTATTGTGCCATGGCAAAACGCTTTGCAACCGATGTCGGCTTTCAAGTCTGTGACCAAGCGCTACAGCTTTACGGCGGCTATGGCTACATCAAAGAATACCCGATGGAGCGTTATTTCCGTGATGTTCGAGTGCACCAGATTTTGGAAGGCACCAACGAGATCATGCGGTTGATCATCGCGCGTCGATTGCTCGCAGAAGAGTCCGCATTGCTATAAGTGCAGCCGACAAGCTCTGCTTTTATTCATAAAGCTCAGGTCATTTTCATCAAGAAAGGATTCAGAGATATGTCACTAACAGAACAACAAGCGATTCAACATACCATCAGCAATCATGTTGCGGTGGTGACCATGAACAACCCGCCTGCTAATACATGGACGTCACAAAGCTTAACCGCATTGAAAGAGCTAGTGCTAGCGCTAAACGACAACAAAGACGTTTACGCTCTAGTGCTCACTGGGAATGGAGAGAAGTTTTTCTCTGCAGGTGCTGACCTCAAGTTGTTTGCCGATGGCGATAAAGCGGTGGCGTTAGAGATGGCGCGTATCTTTGGTGAAGCCTTTGAAACGCTGTCTGCATTTCGAGGGGTTTCTATCGCTGCCATCAACGGCTACGCCATGGGAGGTGGATTAGAAGTCGCATTGGCGTGTGATATTCGTGTGGTGGAAGAGCAAGCCGTGCTGGCACTACCAGAGGCGAAAGTCGGATTACTGCCTTGTGCTGGTGGTACGCAAAACCTAACCGCATTGGTCGGTGAAGGTTGGGCGAAACGCATCATATTGTGCGGTGAACAAGTCGGTGCAGCACAAGCGAGAGAACTTGGCTTAGCGGAAGAAGTGGTGGAAAAAGGTGGAGCGCTTAATAAAGCAATTGAGCTTGCAGAATCGGTTGCCAATCAATCGCCTTCTTCGGTAACCGCATGTAAAGCGCTTATCCAAAACATGCGCTCAGCGCCACTCAGACATGGTCTGATTAAAGAGCGAGAACTGTTTCTAAACTTATTCGATACCGAAGATCAAACCGAGGGGGTTCGTGCCTTCTTAGAGAAACGTAAACCCAACTGGAAGAATCAATAGGAGGTCGCATGACAGGGAAAGTAACCATTAGCGAAATAGATTGCTTAGACGGCGTGCACCGAATTGGTATCGCGACGTTAGACAACACGGCTTCTTTGAATGCGTTGACTTACGACATGTTGGCAGAGCTCTACGACCAACTTATCGAATGGCAAGATGACCCTGATTTGGTGTGTGTCATCCTCAACGGGGCGGGTGAAAAAGCGTTTTGTGCAGGGGGCGATGTACGAACCATGTACCACGTCATGCACGACAAAAGCAAAGAAGAGACTGCCGAGTTCTGTTCTAACTACTTCTCGCTCGAATACGAATGCGATTACCTGATTCATACCTACCAAAAGCCAATCATTGGTTGGGGAGAGGGCATTGTGATGGGCGGTGGCATGGGCTTATTTATGGGCACCAGCCATAGAGTCGTCACGCCTAAATCTCGTCTCGCGATGCCAGAGATCAATATCGGACTTTACCCGGACGTGGGTGGTACTTGGTTCTTAAGCCAAATCGACCCAGAGGTAGGTTTGTTCCTTGGGTTAACCGGTGCAATGGTGAATTCAAGTGACGCTGTCACTATCGGTTTGGCAGAATGGTTGCTTCTGGAAGAGCAATATCCGGAACTGTTAGAAGAGCTGAAACAAGTCGATTGGAGCTCTGCCGATGCCAAATCACTTGTTAGTGCGTTACTTCAATTGATGGAAGATCAAGTCATCGACAGTAAGCCGACAACACAGATTTGCCCTTATCTTGACCAAATTAAAGAAGCCTGCAAAGGCTATGACCTAAATCAGATTGCCCAACGTATTCAAGCAATGGAAGGCGAGACTCAATGGCTTGAGAACGCACAAAAATCGTTTGCTGCGGGCAGTCCGATCACCGCACATATCTGTTTTAGACAAGTCAAAGAGTACCACCGTTTGTCATTGGCGGATTGTTTCCGTCTAGAGCTAACCTTGTCAGTTCGTAGCGCATTACTCGGTGAGTTTGAAGAGGGCGTGCGCTCTCGATTAGTTGATAAAGATGGCAATCCAAAATGGATGTTTAACAGCGTCAGTGAAGTCGATGAAAGCGTCATCGACACCTTGTTCACTTCTCTTTGGTCAGAAGAGGAACATCCACTTGCACAGCTAGGAAAATAAGGAGAAACAACATGAGTACCATTGCATTTATTGGCTTGGGCAACATGGGCAGTCCAATGGCACAAAACCTATTGGCGTCAGGGTTTCATGTGCAAGTGTTCGATGTGGATGTGAACGCGGCGAAGCAACTTGAACCGTTTGGCGCAGTGGTTGCCAGTACGTTAGAAGAAGCCGTGGATGGCGCAGGAACGGTCATCACCATGCTACCAGCAGGTGCACACGTGCGCGCGGTGTACTTAGGGGATTTACACGGTGGTGTCGGTCTACTCAACATTGTGCAGGACAACGCATTGCTGATTGACTGCTCGACCATTGATCCAGATTCTGCTCGCTTGGTGGCGAACGAAGCGCAAAACAAACGATTGTTGTTTGTCGACTCTCCCGTCTCCGGTGGTGTAGCAGGTGCAAAAGCAGCAACGCTGACCTTTATTGTTGGTGGCTCGGACGAAGCATTCTCCAAAGCCAATGCGATCTTGCAATACATGGGTAAGAACGTGTTCCACGCTGGTAAAGCGGGCGACGGTCAGATGGCAAAAATCTGTAATAACCTGATGTTGGGTATCTTGATGTCAGGAACCTGCGAGGCGCTCAATCTCGGCATTGACCATGGTCTCGACCCGAAAGTCTTATCCAATATCATGCTGCAAAGCTCTGGTCGAAACTGGGCGCTGGAGCTTTATAACCCATGCCCAGGGGTGATGGACTCTGCGCCAGCGAGTAATCAATACAATCCCGGCTTTATGAGCAAGTTGATGCTCAAAGATCTCGGCTTAGGCTTGGATGCGGCGCTGCAAACCAACTCTTCTGTTCCGATGGGCTCTTTGGCTCGTAATCTTTATGCATTCCATAACGCAGCAGGTCATGCAGAACTCGACTTTTCAAGCTTGTTTGAATTCTACAAGAACCAAAAGGGTTAAAAGAGAGATTCCCTATCAGGCGTTTAAGCATGGAAGTTATCCAGTAATGGAGTACAGATATGGATTTAAAAAACAGTGTCATTGCAATCACAGGTGCGGGGCAAGGACTAGGACAGATGATGGCGGTCAGCCTTGCTCAAGCGGGCGCGGATTTAGCATTGCTTGATGTTAACGAAACGGGACTGCTGTATACCCAAGAACAATGCCGCATGCTCAGTGCCAAAGCATTGATCTATCGACTTGATGTCACCAATGAATCTGAAGTGGAGGATACCTTTAATGAGATTCTTCAAGATTTTGGACAGCTAAACGGCTTAGTTAATAACGCTGGCGTCTTGCGAGATGGATTGTTAGTCAAAGCCAAAGACGGCGAGATCACCAAGATGTCGCTTGAGCAGTTTAACCTAGTGATGAACGTCAACGTCACAGGTACCTTCTTGTGTGGTCGAGAAGCGGCAGTCAAAATGATCGAGAGTGGCTCGAAGGGCGCCATCATTAACATCTCTAGCGTGGCGAGAGCGGGCAATATTGGGCAAACCAATTACTCTGCCTCGAAAGCTGCCGTCGCAACCATGGCAACAACATGGGCAAGAGAACTCGCCAGATATGGCATTCGCTCTGCGGCTATTGCGCCCGGTGTCGTCAAAACGGCAATGGCAGATCAAATGAAACCAGAAGCCATAGACCGACTGCAAAAGATGATACCCGTCGGTAGGATGGGGGAGACGAGTGAGATTGCTCATGCCGTGAAATACATTCTTGAGAACGACTACTTCACAGGGCGAGTGCTCGAAGTAGATGGCGGAATGAGAATGTGAAGAAAGAGCCGATTACGGCTCTTTCTTGTTCTTGAGTGTCTCAATTTTGTGTGTGTAATAAGCATTTTGGAAGAATGCCATTCCGAACACGAAATAAAACAAACCAGTTTTAGTCGAGTCGTCTGCGTCAGACCAGAACCACACTGTAAAAGAAAAAATGATGACGTAATTAAACGTTATAATAAGAAGTTTGGACATGACCGTAATGCCTGATTTTTCACCGTAATCAAACAATAAACTCATCGTAAGCCCAACAAAGACTGTTAGCTTCCTAGCCTCGAATGAACTCACAAATTTAAATGTACAGAATGAAATGTTCTCAAGCTAAAGACGTCGCTACTTAGTGTTAAATTGAGTTAACAGTTCAGTGGGCGGTTTTCCCGTTACTCGCTAAAGCATAGATGCTATGAATGGCATGTTGTTATCAGTGATTGAAATTTGAAATGCCATGTAAATAGTATGTGAATTCATAACTATGATACTGGTCACGCTTTCCTTAATTCGCACTTTCTAATGTAGCTCACACTCTCGTGCCGAATACGCAACTGATTACTCTTCTCGTTTACATTGCTTAAGTTACTGTAAAGAAAAGAATATGCGCTGTAGTACGTTAATGTTGTGCACCTGTTTTGCTATTCCTATATCAATATAAGCTTTCATAAATGGAACGTTAGTTTCCATCTGTGGCTAATGAGCTTTCCTTTTTCCCTCCGCATAATGCGCTCGAATGTAACAATGTATTTCAAAGTGTAACAATAAACTCACGTTGTGAGTGTGGTTTTAACCATCAAGCAACTTGATACCTCCCACCAAGAAGTCCATTGCTGCACAAGCTCAACACAAAAATATTCTAATGACCAAGACAACCAATCGCAGGGCTTGCTCTGTTGTTGGCTAACCATCGAGAAAGTTAATGGAAGCTTCAAGATACAAACGCATCTTAGCGAGGATAAGTTTGGCAGGAACCATTCTTATGCTTTCAGGGTGTAACTCTGCTCTACTTGACCCGAAAGGTAGTATTGGCGTTCAGGAAAAAGAACTGATCATTACAGCGCTTTTACTGATGCTGATTGTCGTGATCCCCGTGATTTTAATGACAATCTATTTTGCTTACCGCTACCGAGAGTCGAATACTGGCGAGGAATACGCACCAGAGTGGGCGCACTCGACCAAGATCGAAGTGGTGGTGTGGACGATTCCAATCATCATCATTGCGATTCTGGCAACCATCACTTGGCGTTCTACTCACGAGTTAGAGCCGTCCAAGCCCATCGCAAGTGACGTCAAACCCATCACCATTGAGGTGGTGTCACTCGACTGGAAATGGCTATTCATTTACCCAGAAGAGAACATTGCGACAGTGAACTATGTGGCGTTTCCGAAAGATGTTCCGGTTCAGTTCAAGCTGACCTCAGACAACATCATGAACGCGTTCTTTATCCCGCGTCTCGGTACTCAGATTTACGCGATGCCAGGCATGGTGACCAAGTTGAATCTGATTGCGAACCACACAGGGGATTACAAAGGCTTTGCTTCTAACTACAGCGGTAAAGGTTTCTCGCAAATGAAATTTACCGCAGCAGCAATGGAAGATCGCACTGCATTCCTGAATTGGGTGCAACAAGTGAAAGCCAGCCCTGATCGAATCGAAGACTGGGAGCAATTCCGTGCGCTTGCATCACCAACGGTGGCGGAGCCTGTGAAGATGTTCTCTAGTATTCCACCATTTTTGTTCACCGACGTCGTGACCCAGCATCCGGGTTCAATGAACTGTTTGCCGGAAAATCTAGGATAATCGCAATGTTTGGAAGATTAACACTTGAATCAATCCCTTATCACGAGCCGATTATTGTCGTCACTCTAGCGGTGATCGCGATAGTTGGTTTAGCTGTCGTTGCGGCGATAACCAAAGCGGGTAAGTGGCAATACTTATGGAATGAATGGTTTACTTCGGTAGACCACAAAAAACTAGGCTTTATGTACATCGCCGTGGCAATGGTGATGTTGATTCGTGGCTTTGCTGATGCGGTCATGATGCGCAGCCAACAGCTGCTTTCTGCGGCAGGCGAGAGCGGTTATTTGCCACCACATCACTACGACCAAATCTTTACTGCCCATGGCGTAATCATGATTTTCTTCGTGGCAATGCCGTTGGTGATTGGTTTGATGAACATCATCGTACCGCTGCAAATTGGTGCGCGTGATGTGGCATTCCCTTACCTAAACAACCTAAGTTTCTGGCTGTTTGTTGTGGGCGTGATCCTCACTAACATGTCACTTGGCTTGGGTGAGTTTGGTCGTACTGGTTGGTTGGCATATCCGCCGCTGTCTGGTATTGAGGCAAGCCCCGGAGTTGGGGTGGATTATTGGATATGGGCGCTGCAAATATCCGGTGTCGGCACCACGCTGACGGGCGTGAACTTCTTTGCAACTATTTTGCGCATGCGTACGCCGTCTATGCCAATGATGAAGATGCCAGTGTTCACGTGGGCGTCCCTGTGTGCCAACATTCTAATCATCATTTCATTCCCAATCCTAACGGTAACCATCGCGCTACTGACGTTGGATCGCTACATCGGTACGCACTTCTTCACCAATGACCTTGGCGGCAACGTGATGATGTACGTCAACCTGATTTGGGCATGGGGTCACCCAGAAGTGTACATCCTGATCTTGCCTATTTTTGGTGTGTTCTCTGAGGTAACGGCAACCTTCTCACGCAAGAAGCTGTTCGGTTACACCTCGCTAGTATGGGCAACCATCGTAATTACGATTTTGGCGTTCGTCGTTTGGCTGCATCACTTCTTCACCATGGGCTCAGGTGCAAATGTGAATGCATTCTTCGGCATCGCCACCATGATTATCTCTATCCCTACCGGGGTGAAGATCTTCAACTGGCTATTCACCATGTACAAAGGGCGAATCCGCTTTACCACGCCGATGATGTGGACAGTTGGCTTCCTGATTACCTTCTCTGTAGGTGGTATGACGGGCGTACTAATGGCAGTACCAGGCGCAGACTTTGTTCTGCACAACTCAGTGTTCCTGATTGCGCACTTCCATAACGTAATCATCGGTGGTGTGGTATTCGGTTGTTTCGCAGCAATCACATACTGGTTCCCGAAAGCAACTGGCTTCACCATGAACGAAACATGGGGCAAACGTGCATTCATTTGCTGGATTGTCGGTTTCCTAATGGCGTTCCTACCGCTTTATGCACTGGGCTTTATGGGCATGACGCGTCGTCTAAGCCAAGACCTTAACCCAGAATACTTCCCATTGTTGGCGGTTGCCGCAGCGGGTACGGCAGTGATTGCGCTTGGCGTGGCTTGTCAGTTCATTCAAATCTACGTGAGTGTTCGTGACCGCGAGCAAAACCGTGACCTAACGGGTGACCCATGGGGCGGTCGTACCTTTGAGTGGGCGACGTCTTCACCACCGCCGTTCTACAACTTTGCACACCTACCAAAAGGCGATGAGCTAGACGCGTTTTGGTACCAAAAGCAGAGTGGCGAATTCGATCCAACCAAAGAAGTGGAATACGAACGCATTCACATGCCGAAGAACACACCAACAGGTATTTATGTGTCTGCATGGGCGTTGGTGTTTGGCTTCGCCATGATCTGGTACATCTGGTGGCTGGCAGCTGCGAGCTTTGTTGGCATCATCGTGACGTGTATCCAACACAGCTACAACGACGACGTGGATTACTACGTTGAAATAGAAGAAATCAAAGCGATTGAAGCGGAGCGTCGAGCTCAACTTGAAGAAGCGAAGAAAAACGAAGTGAAAGACAACGATAAGAAAGACGATCTGGAGGTGACCTATGCAAGCTAATGTTGCGGTTCACGACCACGATCATCACCATGATTCTGCAGGCATTAAGCTGTTTGGTTTCTGGATTTACCTAATGAGTGATTGTGTATTATTTGCGACTTTGTTCGCGACTTACGCAGTACTAGAAAGCGGCTCTATTGCGGGTCCAACCGGTAAAGACATTTTCGAACTGCCGTTCGTGTTTGTAGAAACCATGTTGCTGTTGTTCAGTAGTATCACGTTTGGCTTCGGCATGATTGCGATGAAGCGCAAAGACGTTGCAGGGTTAAAGCGTTGGTTAAAAGTGACCTTCTTACTTGGTGCCGGCTTTATCGGGATGGAAGTGTATGAGTTCCATCACCTGATTGTTGAAGGCTATGGTCCACAAGAAAGTGCATTTCTATCTGCGTTCTTCACTTTGGTTGGAACGCACGGTCTGCACGTAACCTTTGGTTTGATCTGGCTAGCCGTTTGCTACCACCAACTGTCAACCAAGGGCTTGAACGATAACATGTCGATGCGATTCCAGTGCTTGAGCTTGTTCTGGCACTTCCTAGACATCGTTTGGATTTGTGTATTCACCATCGTTTACTTATTGGGGGTTATGTAATGGAACAACATCTAGATACAGGTGCCTCTGATTACGTAAAAGGCTTTATTGCGTCTCTGATCCTGACCGTAATTCCTTTTTATTGTGTGTGGGCGCAAGTGCTGCCAGATACTGCAACTTATGCTGTGTTATTTGGTTGTGCGATTGTGCAGATCTTTGTGCACTTTAAGTACTTCCTGCACATGGAAGTGAAGACGTCAGAAGGTCAGTGGAACGTAGTGTCATTGATGTTTACCGCCATTGTTGTGTTGATTCTGATCGCTGGATCGATCTGGATCATCTACAACATGAACGTCAACATGAAGTTATAGGCTAGGGTATGCTGAAAAGTTATTTGTCTATTACCAAACCGGGCATCATTTTCGGCAACCTGATTTCTGTTGCGGCGGGGTTTTTCCTCGCCGCAAAATCAGAACCCGCTAGCTTTCTGTTGTTGCTAACAACGTTAGTTGGCGTCGGGCTTGTGATTGCATCAGGATGCGTGGTGAACAACATCTTCGACCGCGATATCGACCAAAAAATGAAGCGAACGCAAAACCGTGAATTGGTGATGGGAAACATCAACATCGACGCGGCATTTGTTTACGCTTTGGTATTGTTGCTTAATGGCACAGCGTTATTGTTCCAATTGGTGAATCCGCTCTCGGCTGTGGTTGTACTCTTGGGTTACGTGTTTTACGTCTTCTTCTACACCATGTGGTACAAGCGAAATTCGGTCTACGGCACTTTAGTCGGCAGCATTTCTGGCGCGGTTCCTCCGCTGGTGGGCTACCTTGCTGTGACGAACTACATCAGCTTAGAAGCGATCTTACTCTTCATCATGTTTTGCCTTTGGCAGATGCCGCACTCTTACGCGATTGCGATGTTCCGCATGCAAGATTACCGCGATGCAGGTATTCCTGTTCTTCCCGTTAAAGAGGGCATTACCAAAGCGCATCAACATATGAAGGCGTATGTGGTGGCTTTTGGTGTGGTCGCTATTGGGTTGTTTATGTTGGGTGAAGCCGGTTACGAGTATTTAGCGGTCTCGGCAGCGGTGTGCTTTATGTGGACACGGGTGACATTCCAAAAAGTGAATTACAACAACTACATTCAATGGTCCAAAGCGGTGTTTAAAGTGTCGTTATTGGTCGTAATGAGCATCAGCGGCGTGCTTGGCTTAGAGTTGATTCCACTGTCGTTTATTCATTAAAGGAAAGTAAATCTGAATTAACGATTGATGACATCAGTAGTTGTGATGAGTACAAAACCAATGAATGCGAAATCGGTGATCTATCTCACCAAACCTTAATCCAGATTAAAGTTTTGCCGCAGTTTCGGCGGTAAGGTTCGCGTCGCTCATCGCACTGAACAGAAATTCAGAGAAGGAACAGCCATGCTTTGTGTATCGCTGTTCCTTTTTCGTTCCTACTCGGTAGTGATCTATACCCAAGTAACCTCGAGATGCTTGCTTCAGCGAGAATGACTTGGTTCGTAGACGCGGCGGCGATTTGAAGATCTAGTTACTCTAAATCAATAATCGACAACAAAGTATACGAGCCAAGACCCTTACTATTTGCAAAGAGGGCCCTTCGGGAGCGTGTCATTAATTCGATCTCTGTGTCAAACAACTTGGAAAGAGCAGGCTATTCCGCTGCGTTGTTTTCCTTGATCTCGAATCAATGACAACGCTCTGAATCCTGCATCTTGAAGTCACTTGGGTATGTAGAACTAAAAGACAGATTTTAAGAGGACTGGACTTGAGCATTTTGTTTTCAGAAGCCCGCATTGGCAACATGACACTAAAGAACCGCTTTGTACGTAGTGCAACGTGGGAAAATATGGCAACGGAAGACGGTCACATGACCGAGAAGCTTTACAACATTTATGAAGAACTTGCCAAAGGTGAAGTGGGCCTGATCGTTACTGGCTACGCAAACATCGTAGAAGAAGAGAAGCCGAACGCAGGCATGATGGGGATCTACAACGACTCTTTCATCGATGAATACAAAAAGCTGACTGACCTTGTTCACGAACATGACGCTAAGATCGTCATGCAGATCGCTTACGGCGGTACAAAAACGACCTTCAACGTTGGCGAGCGTGTGATTTTTGCTCCAAGTGAAGTGCCAGAGCGCGGCACCAAAACGGAAGGCAAAGCGATGACTCAAGATGAGATCGACTACATCGTTAAAGCATTTGCGCTAGCGAGCAAGCGAGCACAAGATTCTGGCTTTGATGGTGTAGAAATCCACGCGGCGCACACGTACCTAATCAACCAGTTTTTGAGCCCATACTACAACCGTCGCGAAGACCAATACGGCGGTAGCCTTGAGAACCGTATGCGTTTCCTTATGGAAATCTATGCCGAAACACGCAAGTTAGTTGGTGATGATTTCCCAATTCTAGTGAAGCTGACAGCCACAGAATTCTTCGATGGCGGTTTGACGTTCGATGAAACGCGCATTGTTTGTAAGAAGCTAGAAGAAGTGGGCGTGGATGCGATCATTGTATCGGGTAACATTCATGGCAACGCAAGCACCATGGTAGGTGAATCGTTCGATGGTTACACGCTACAAGAAGAAGGCTACTTCCATGAATACGGTCAAGTGATCAGCCAAGATGTGAACGTACCGGTAATTACCGTAGGTGGCTTAAACGACTTCTGTGCGATTGAAGACTTGGCTGAAAACACCAAGATTCAATTCTTCGCGCTTTCTCGTCCGTTATTGGCAGAGCCACAATTGATCAAGCGCTGGAAAGACGGCAACCGCGCTGAAGTGGACTGTGAACGCTGCTCTAAGTGCCGCACCAAGCGCGGCAACTTCTGTGTGGTTTACAAGCGCAGAAAGTAAAACATCCGAAACGGGCAGTTTGTGTGTAACTGCCCGTTTTATGTCTCCGGTTACTCCCTTTAGTCCAGTCATTGATTCTCCTTTCACAAACAATTCACGCTTTAATTGTTACACTTTGCAGTCGAACAATCGCGAGAGCTGTGATAGTTTTCGCTCGCACTTTTAAATCTAATTGGTTGTATTAATGAAGAAAATTGTACGTTTGGTTGGCGTAGTCTCCACTCTTTGTGCCCAATCTACTTATGCCATGAGTGAGAAAGATTGGGACGTGTTGACCGATATTGGCGCGTATGGCTTGGTCGCAACGGCGGCGGCTGTTCCGGTATACAAAGGGGACTGGGACGGCTTTTGGCAAGCTGGCTTTAGTATTGGTGCTGCGTCTGGTGTTGGCTTAATTGGTAAAACCACCATTGATGCTGAGCGTCCAGATAAAAGTGGCAACGACAGTTTTCCTTCTAACCATACGGCTAATGCTTTTGCTTCGGCTACTACTCTTTATTTGCGTTATGGTTGGGAAGCAGGTTTACCTGCATACGGTGTTGCCACATTAGTCGGCTATGGCAGAGTAGAGGCGAAGAAACACTATTGGCGAGATGTGTTAGCTGGTGCTGCATTGGGCACATTGAGTGCTTACGTGTTTACAGATGCTTATGATGAGAATGTTCAACTCGTGCCTTGGGTGACAAGTGAAGATGTCGGTGTTTCAGTTACTTACCGCTGGTAATTTGAGACCCGATAAAAAAGCCTCGGCATAAACCGAGGCTTTGTGTTACTAAATTCTAAAACGTTCGTGATTAGAACTGAGCTTTAATCCAGATCATGCGGTGGTCAGAAGAAACATCCTTACCGCTCCCTTTCTCACCAATGCGAGGATCGTTAAATAGCTTACGACCTTCTTCATAAGATGCAGCCCAGTAAACGCCAGAATCCACAACGTTTAGGTTTGCTGATGGCATAGCGTAGTCAACACCTAGACCAAATGTTGAAGTAATGCGATTTGGAATTGGGTGAGTAGAACTGCCGTCCGCTGCGTGTTCTGCTGCGCCAAAGCTTGTTGGGTAAAGCTCGCCATTCATCACGTCTTGGTTAACTAATGGATCATTGTGGAATGCTTGCATGATCTCACTAAAGCCATCACCATCCAATGGGTCAAGGTTTTGGTCGCCCATCATGACGAACTTCGCACCTTCTGCCAGACCGCCTTTCTTACCAGCATCATCGTAGAAGTAGTCTTTACCCTGTACGTAATGATGCCAGAACTCAACCTCTGCACCGTTTTGTACTTTGTTTTTACCTGTATCAAACACTGGTGGGGTCGGGTGTGACATAAGCAGGTGAACAACTTCATCGCCTTTTTCTGTCGGGATGATAATTGGTGCGTCTACGTGGTTTTTAGAAGACAGACGAATTTGCTCCCACTCTTCAGCAGTGTACCAATCGTCACCACAGTCCATGCCTTCAGGGAATTTGCTTGGGTCATCACATAGCGTGATGGTAGGGATCTTAGCGCCTTCCATATCTTTCCATTTAAACTCTTGGAAAGTACGTGTGTTGTCTGTGTCGATTTTGTATTTAGACATTAAGGCGAACGCGTATTGACCGTGGTAGTTACCAAAGCCCCAAGCGTCGCCAGGTAGTTTGCCTTTTACGCCATCGTTATCTAAGTCTAAGCCACTATTTAAGCCAGTATTTGTCGAGTAAGACTCCGCGTACGGGTACTCGATAGGCTCTAGGTCAGCTTTACCGCCAGCACCTTCGAGGCTTTGTGCGATAGAAAGGTAGTTTTTCTGGAAGCCCTCTAGCGCGGCTTTGTTTTCGCCAGTGCCATCGTTGTTGTATTCCGCCATCATCAGAACATCAGGACGGTTCTTCTGGATGATTGCTGCTACGTTACGGATCTGAATGACTTTCTCAGCCATTGCTTTGTCTTCCGCAGCAATTGATTTATCGAGGTACGCAGTAACGAGCTGAGTTTGTTTTGCTGGTTCAACTTGCATTTCTGCAACAAGAGCTTTGAAAGTATAGCGATCAAAAGAGAGGTTATAAGTGGCGATCTTTACTTCTTTGGGTTGAACATTCACATATTCAGTATCGTCATTGCATCCGGTAAGTAGGGTCGCACCAATGAGGAGAGCAAGAGGTGTTTTTATATATTTCATGGGTATGTCATACCTTATAATTGGATTCGCGCAAATACTAAAGTTATCAGTAGCTTTTGTAAGCGACATGAATCACACAAACGATTGCGAATTTGCATGCTTGTTCCGGTTTTGTGTGATTTGTGCAATAAATGCATCACTTTCAACAGCAGAAGTTTATATACAAACTGTTAAATAAAGGTGTTTATACCCAAGTGACTTCAAGATGCAGGATTCAGAGCGTTGTCATTGATTCGAGAGTAAGGAAAACAACGCAGTGTAATAGTTAGCTCTTTCCAAGTTGTTTGACGCAGCAATCGGGTTAATGACACGCTCCCAAAGGGCGAGCTGTCTTGGCTTGTATACTTTGTTGATGATTCTTGATTTAGAATGACTAGATCTTTAAATCGCCGCCGCGTCTACAAACAAAGTCATTCTCGCTGAACCCAGCATCTCGAGGTTACTTGGGTATATTCTATTTAATTCAAATGAACTTATTTTTCTTATTAATCGATTCGACGTTTACGTGAAGTCACTTCAATTTTGTTGGTGAGCGCTTTTTATTTATAATGTGGATTCACAAGAAGTGAGGACGACCTCACCGCTCTTATCACTATCGGGGACGACCCCAATCATTTGGAATCTCTCAATGGCTTGGGCAATTCTATTTCTCGCGGGGCTATGCGAAGTGGCATGGGCGGTCGGTCTTAAATACTCGGAAGGCTTTAGTAAGCTTGCGCCGTCTGCCTTTACGGTCGGGTTTATGGTGTTAAGCTTTTGGTTACTTGGTATTGCACTTAGAACATTACCTCTAGGCATTGCCTACGGTGTTTGGGTCGGAATAGGGGCTATAGGAACTGCGATTGCCAGCATCTATTTATTTAATGAACCAGCCACGTTAATCAAGCTCATCAGCTTGCTGCTCATTGTTGCCGGTATTGCTGGCTTAAAGTTCGCCGCTTAATCTAGTTGAGCTGTCAAAAGAAAAGCCAGAGTCTTGATCTGGCTTTTGTTGTTTGAAACCAAGGGATTCCTTTATAAAGAGCTTATTATCGCTTCATAAATGGCAGTTTTAGGTGCTGTCCAAAGACATTAATCAAAGCGCCGGTCACGATGAGAGCTCCCCCCAGATATGTCCATGCCGCAGGCAGTTCTCCAAAGAAGAAGATACCCAACACAACAGAAAAAATGATCTGTACATATGAGTAAGCCGATGCTTTACCAGCTTCTTGTGTTTGCATTGCCTTCGTTAATCCCAGCTGTCCTATCTGAGTAAACACACCGACCAAAACAAGCATCATTGTTAGATACAAATCTGGCATGACGAATTGATCGCCAATCAAAAGAATCGATGCAGGCAGCGCCACTAATGGGAAATAAAAGATGATGACAGAGCTGTCTTCTGTCTGGCTTAGCTTACGTACGATTACATACGCAATAGAGCTGCCAAATGCGCCTAAGATAGCAATCATCACACTGAACATTGGTAAGGCATGTTCGGCGTCTGGACCAGTTTCTGGTCGCACCATGACGTAGACCCCAAGTAAACAAAGGGCGATACAAATAAACGTCGAGAACTGGATACGTTCTTTAAGGAAGAAAACGGCGAGTAAGGCAGTAAATACAGGGTGGATATACTGGAAAATGGTCGCTTCAGCCAGTGGCAAAGTCGTAACGGAATAGTACACGCACATTAGAGCCATGGTTCCAACGGCACCGCGAGCAAAGAGCAAGGGCTTATTATTACCCCAAACGGATATACCTTTACGTTTTACATCGAGATAGCTGATCACTAACGAAACCAGCGCCCTAGCGGCTACGATTTCAAATACGGGAATGCCGTGCAAGCTAACGTGCTTGACCGTGGCAGACATCAGTGCAAAACCAAACGCGGACAGCACCATAAAGCGCACGCCAATGGGAATCATTGAGTTGAGTGAGTTAGGCATCTTACTGCTCGTTTATTGCGGGAGATCGCACTTTAGCACACTAAACTCACAAAAAGATCAGTGCGCTGGGATAAAGCCCGCGTTTCTTTTTGAACCGAGGTAGACTGTCTTGCTCAGAGTAAAAAACAATAATTTCTAAAGGAAAAGTGGATGATTCCTATTCAAGCAACGCATGTGTCCGGTGTGGTGATTTCTGAATTCGACGGCATAAAGAAAATGCTATTACTAGAACGAGTGAAAGGCGGTTACTGGTGTCATGTCGCTGGTGGTGTCGAAGAGGGGGAAACTGGCTGGCAAACGATCGTACGAGAGCTTAAGGAAGAAACACAGATTGAAGATGTAGAGCTTCATACTGCAGATTTTCTCGAACAGTTTTATGAAGCGCACAAGAATCGAATCATGGTTATTCCTTGTTTTGTATTATTCTGCAAACCAAATCAAACAGTAACGCTTAATCATGAACATACCGACTACCGTTGGTGCACGTTAGAAGAGGCAAAACAACTCGTACCATTTGCCAATCAACATCACCTGTACGAGCATGTATGGAAACACTATGTTGAAAGCGAACTGACGCCATTCACTTTGATCAAGCAAAGTTAACTACGGAATCACTATGTACCAAGGTTATGAACAACATCAGGCACTACAAATTACTGAGCGTATTTCCATTGAGCCTTTGCTGACTAAACATGCTTCTACCTTGCTCTCTGTGGTTAATGAGAGTCGGGAGAGTTTATCTCAATATCTACCTTGGACAGACTGGGTCACTAACCGTAGAGAAGCGGTGGCGTATATTTCTCAACGGATTAATTCCAATGCTCTCGATGCTTATTGGTTTGCGATAAACCTAAATCAAGAGTTTGTCGGTGTGCTTGGTATCAAAGGCATCGAAACACAAAGCAAAGCGACCGAGATTGGATATTGGTTGGCGGAGAAAGGTCGGGGTCATCAAATAATTGATTTGGTCTTGATGAGTTTGGTGCCACTGATTCGAGAAAGAGGCAATGCCAAAGTGATCCAATTTCATTGCATGGAAGACAACATACCAAGCATCAAAATTGCAGAGCGCGCTGGTGCGACGCTAAAGGAATACATTGATCATGATTTTGAGATGCTCGACGCCAGTCAGCGTTTGGGCATTTATGAATTGCATTTGAGAGAGTCGTAACGCATGAACATCAGTATAGATAAAATCACTTGGCAAGATGCGATGCCAATTCGCCATCAAGTACTTTGGGCAAATAAACCCATCGAACATTGCAAAGTAGAGGGCGACGAGGAAGCGGAGCATTTTGGCGCATTCGTCGACAGCGTATTGGTGGGGGTGGCGTCGATATACCGAGATGACAATCAAGCTCGATTGCGCAAGTTTGCTATCTTGCCTGAGTATCAAGGGTTGGGTATTGGTTCATCCATGATTCGATATGTGTTAGAAAGTCTTAAGTTCTCACCTGTTGAATATTTCTGGTGCGATGCGAGAGAATCCGCACTGGCTTTTTACGAAAAATTTGGGATGAACGTTGAAGGCGAACGCTTCTACAAATCTGACGTCTCTTACTACAAGATGAAACTTGCGCTTTAACCGAAACAAATCTGAGTTTGAACTCTAACTTCCTTATTGCGTTAATAGTCAGGATGTTGCCCTTATGTTAACTTTAAATCATACATAAGTGCGACATTGCCCTAGATTGGGTGCACAAGGAGAAAATCATGAATGCGATCGTCGACGTCGAAGTTGGTCAACTGCTGCAACAAAAATTGGATAAGCTCAAAGCTGCATACAATGCCGAACCTTATCCGATCTTAGAGGTAAGAAAACAGAAGCTTAACCTTCTTAAGAAGACTATTTTGAATAACCAGCAAGCGCTGGTGGAAGCCTTAAGTGAGGACTTTGGTTACCGCTCTGAATTTGATACGGCAATGACGGATGTATTGCCGACGGTTGCTCAAATCAATTACACCTTAAAACGCCTTAATAAATGGTGTAAGTCAAGTCGCCGTCACTCTGGTTTGTTACTTACCCCGTCTAAAGTCACCGTTGAATATCAACCTGTTGGTGTGGTGGGTATCATCTCGCCTTGGAACTTCCCAGTAATCCTCAGCTTATCGCCATTAGTCACCGCGCTTGCGGCAGGTAACCGAGTGATGATGAAACTCAGCGAATTTACACCGATGACCAACAAGGTGATTTCTGAGATTTGTCGAGCGTTGCCTGAAGATGTCGAGGTGGTTGAGGGCGAAGCCGAAGTGGCTCAAGCGTTCAGCAAATTACCGTTCGATCACCTGCTGTTTACTGGCTCTACTAATGTTGGTCGCGCGGTTGCTCGTGCTGCAGCGGAGAATTTAACCCCAATTACCTTGGAGCTCGGTGGTAAGTCTCCAGTTATCGTGGCAGATGATGCTAACTTGAACAAAGCAGTTGATGCGATTTTGTTCGGTAAATGCATCAATGCCGGACAAATTTGTGTTGCGCCCGATTATGCCTTCGTACCAGAGGGAAGGGTTAACGAGTTCGTCGCACTCTTCTTACAACGCTTTGAAGCGCTGTACCTCAAAGGTCAAGAAGAACAAGGTTTTACTCATATCATCAATCAGCGTCAGTACGACCGATTAAAGGCGGTATTGGAAGATGCCAAAGCCAAGGGCGCGGAGTTACATACCGTGCCTGAAACGAGAGCAGAAGGTCGACGATTATATCCGCACTTAGTCACCAATGTTTCGGAAGAGATGACCATTATGCAGGAAGAGATCTTTGGTCCTCTTATGCCAATCAAGCCTTACCGTGATATCCAAGAGGTCATCAGCTACATCAACCAGAATCAACGCCCACTTGCGCTCTACATCATGTCAGAAGATAAGAGCATTATTGAGCGAATTACCCGTAACACTCACAGTGGCGGGGTCGGAGTGAACGACACGATTTTGCACGTTGGCGCGGAAGACGCACCATTTGGTGGTGTTGGTGAATCTGGTATCGGTCACTACCATGGCGAGGAAGGGTTTAGAACCTTTAGTCACGCCAAAACCATCCTGAGTACACCAACGTGGCTACCTCGTGTAGGCATGTTGCTGGAACGTCGTGGCATGGCGATCAAAGCATTGCAAAAGTTCTTTATGCGTTAACGCTATTGATATTGGAACTTCAAGAATAACATTCTGCGGCAGAGCCGGAGGTCTATGACTGACTCATATTAGCTGCTGGGCAAACAAATAAGCGCACCTTAACATATCGTCGTGGTGCGCTTTTTCATATTTATACCCAAGTAACCTCGAGATGCTAGGTTCAGCGAGACTGACTTGGTTTGTAGACGCGGCGGCGATTTAAAGGTTTAGTGGGTCTAAATCAAGAATCGGCAACAAAGTATACAAGCCAAGGCAGCTCGCCCTTTGGGAGCGTGTCATTGACCCGATTGCTGCGTCAAACAACTTGGAAAGAGCTGGCTATTACACTGCGTTGTTTTCCTTGCTCTCGAATCAATGACAACGCTCTGAATCCTGCATCTTGAAGTCACTTGGGTATAGTTTCTTTGTTTCGTTAACATCACTAGCGTTAAACGCCGTCGCTATTCTAGATGTTTAAACTGCAACGCGACCAATCGTTGATACAGTTCACAGCTTTGCATCAATGATTGATGATTACCGATATCAATCAGTTCGCCACCGTCGAGTACTGCAATTTTATCTGCGTGCTGAATTGTCGATAAGCGGTGTGCGATGATCAACGTAGTGCGGTCTTTCATCAAGGCTTCAAGCGCTTGTTGAACATGATGTTCACTTTCACTGTCCAGTGCGCTGGTGGCTTCATCAAGCAGCAGAATTTTCGGATCTTTTAGAATTGCACGAGCAATGGCAATTCGCTGTTTTTGACCGCCAGATAGCCTTACGCCACGCTCACCTAAAAAACTATGATAGCCGTCAGGTAGCTTTTCGATAAATTCATGAGCATGGGCTTTCTTTGCTGCTTCAATCACTTGTTCGTCTGTGGCTTCCGGATTACCGTAGCGAATGTTGTGGAATACATCATGGCTAAACAATGCGGGTTGCTGTGGGACTAATGCCATTTGGCGGCGAAGATCGTTAGGATCGAACTGTCGAATATCTTCACCTCCAAACAATACATGTCCTTGCTGCGGGTCGTAAAATCGTTGTAGCAGCTCAAACAGCGTTGTTTTACCGGCACCAGAAGGACCAACCAAGGCTAACACTTTCCCTTGTTCTGCTTTGAGATTTAATCCTTTAATAGCTGGCTGATCGGGGCGAGAAGGGTAGTTGAAGTTCACTGAGTCAAACGTGACTTCTGCAGGCATGCGGTCGGTAATAGTAAGGTGATGGCTTGGTGCACTGATATCACTCTCAACTTGCAGGATCTCAATCAATCGTTCGGTTGCACCAGCGGCTCGTTGCAATTCTCCCATCACTTCAGAAATAGTGGCAGTAGAGGATGCAACCATGATGGCATAGAACACAAACGCAGCTAAATCACCAGCCGACATCTTGCCATGAATAACGTCACTGCCACCTACCCAAAGCATGCCTGCAATAGCGCTGAAAACAATTACAATAACGCCGGAGATCAAGATTGCGCGCTGTTTGACGCGTTGTCTGCCTACCTCGTAGGCTTTTTCTACTTCGACAGCAAACGCTGCGCGTTCATTTTGCTCTGAGCTAAAGCTTTGCACCGTTTTAATGTGTTCTATCGCTTCGCCAGCGTAGCTGCCCACATCCGCCATTGTGTCTTGGCTTTGACGCGATAAAGCACGAACGCGCCGGCCATAAACTAATATCGGCACCAAAACAAAAGGCACAGACGCCAAAACAATCAAGGTGAGCTTAACGTTAGTAGCAAATAACATAATGATCGCACCAAAGCACATCAATGCGCTGCGCATCGCCATGGAAAACGACGAACCAATAATGCTCTGAAGTAGAGTCGTATCAGTCGTGAGGCGAGACATAATGTCGCCGCTGCTGTTGGTCTCAAAATAGCTCGGATGCAGGGTAATCACATGATTAAACACCGCAAGGCGAATATCTGCGCTGACGCGTTCTCCAACCGAAGAAACCAGGTAGAAGCGGAAGAACGTTCCAACGGCAATACATAAAGTGACGGCAACAATAAACTGAATTGCGTTGGTTAGCTCTTGTAATGATTGTTGAGCAAAGCCTTGGTCAATCAGGATACGTACGCCATAACCGACGGACAGCGTTAGGCTTGCTGTCGCAACAAGTGCGACTAGGGCAGCAGCGACACGCCATTTATAAGGCGAAATAAAGGTGTTGAGTTTAAGAAGAATGCCAAGGTTTTTATTATTTTTACTGCTCATGAGTAGCTCACAAAGCTTTATAGGTACTTGGCATAGTAAGCGACTTTTTGAGACGTGACCAGTGGCGCGTCCGATTCGAGTCACGGTTCATTCGTTAGAAAGAATACAGTCTCATGGAACCTAATTTCTCACTATTTGTTATTGGCATATGCTAATAATGAGGGCTACAGTTCATATCCCATTACCAATGAATAAGCGCCTCTCGCCTTTGAATGTTGAGTTAGATGCATGATTCGTGAACACTCTTATTAAAGCAGCTTAAGTTCAGAGACGTCTCAGATACAGAAGGATTTTATGTCACACCACAACCCCAAAAACCACCAGCAGTGTGCAGTGTGTTGCCAGCCATTTTTCAACGCCAACGATACTGTTCAGTTTTCCCAGATGCCGAATGGCGGCGTGCAGTGCGAAATCGTACCAACAGAGAAAGTTCAGGGATATCAAGGTGTCATGCAAGGCGGAGCAATCTGCGCTTTGCATGACACGGCTATGACCCACTGCCTTTTTGCTCAAGAGATATGTGCGATGACAGCAAAGCTCGAGGTTCGCTTTATCAAACCGGTTCCCCTTAATGCCATCATTCGCGTTGAGGCGCATTGCGTAAAGAGCAAACGAGGAATGTTTCTACTACAAAGCGAAATCTATGTGGGGGAACAATGTTACTCAAAAGCAGAAGCGAAGTTCATGCAGCATGTTGTCGACGCCGAATATTGACCTCAAAAGCCATTGGGATTATCGATAACATAAACCCAACCTCCATCTACATAATGCATGACTTCCAATGCCGTTCCTTGTATCGCGTTTTTTGTCTGAGTTGCACCTTGCGAAGTGTTCATTATTTCCCAATCTGAACGCACCATGGCAATGTCATCATTAATGTGGATGGAAACGCGCTTTGTATGCATGGTGACATCGCCTTTCATAAAACCTTCCAATACGCGTTTGATCGCTTCTTGCCCTTTGGCTTGATTGCCTTCTTTATCCAAAATAAATACCGCATCTTGATGGAAAAGTGTTCCTAATCCCTCCAAATCTTTATCCGCAAAGTATTGACCAAATAATGCATGTAACTCTGATGGTGTTTGTGGCTTCGGATAGAGCGTCTCCGCATGTAAACCAAGTGAGACAAAAGAAATAAACAGAAAAATATATCGCATAACGTAATCCTCTAATTATTGGCTCAGGCAGCTTTCGCCCCTTTGCCTAATTGCCAATTCAAGATAGAACGGTCAGTTACGAATTAAAATTAGCTTCCTAAAAGTAACTAGTTACTCTCAGGTAACTAATGGTCTGAGGTGTAGTGTTTGATTACACTGGCGGTAAAAAACGGATTAGGGAAGGGCGATGTCGTCAAAAGTAAATCATCAAGTACAGCCTGTTGGCTATTGCAGCGTGGATAAATACTTAACATTGATATCGACTAAGTGGACTGCTCACATCGTTTGGTTGCTCGGGCAACAAGAAGAGATGCGATTCGGTCAAATTCGCAAGCAATTAGCGCTGGTTTCAAGCAAGGTGCTCACCGAACGCTTGAAGTTACTGTGCGAATATGGGTTTGTTTGGCGAAAACAAGAAGACACTATCCCTGTGACTGTGAATTATGGTTTAACCCCAAAAGGTAGAGAGTTTGCTAGTGTTGTCGACATCATAGTCCAAAAAGTTGATGACTGGGATGCCGAGTAGGTTACGTATCTAACCCTTTAGAACCCTTATGTAGAAACTAATAGATATGTTGATTGCATCTGATTGTGGAATGAGACTGAGAATTAACATATACCTGTATTACCGACCTTAAAAAAGAGTCACAATCATTACGGTTTTGACGGGTTGATTTATGAAATTTAATACATCTATTGACGATAATTTTGCTTCTTTCTACGACAGAGAGAACGACAACTATGTCTTTGTCGAAAGTACGGATAATGAAAACTTTGATGTAACAATAGGTACGGCAAGCGGCGCGACTTTGATAGGTACTGTATCTGCAAAAAATGATGAGGAGCTGAATGCTAAGCTCGAAGCTCTGTATCAAGGTTTTATGATGAAAAACGAGCGTGACTCTTAACGATTAGGTATTTCTAATCATAAACAACCATAGATTATTTACCTTTACTATGATGCTTGAGAACAAACATCATAGTCGCGAGATCTAAGTGCGGTTTTTCGCGAGTAGCAGATCGACTTTCCCTTTCGCTGTTTTACTCACGGTTTGCATAAACTTAAAGCTTGGATTGTGAATGCCGGATTGCTCCAAGCCCTCGACCATTTCAATCCAGAGTTTTGCTGTCATCTGTGCATCGGCTAACGCTCGGTGAAAAACGCCGTCATTATCGATGTTTTTGAAGCGAACTAGTTCTCCGAGTTTATGAGAAGGAGCATCTTGAATTAAACGTCTTGCCACTAGCAATGAGCATGCAAACTCGCCTGAGTAACCACGGTTGATTCGTTCAAGCTCCGCATCGAGGAAGCGCTTATCAAAAGATGCGTTGTGGGCGATAAGGTTTTCACCGGCAATGAACTCGCTGAATGATGCCATCACTTCATCGCAGCCTGGTGCGGTGCGTAACATGTTATTGGTAATGCCAGTGTAGCCCTCGATGAAAGAACTGACTCTAAAGCCTGGATTCATCAGTTGCTGAAAACTATCGACAACCTCACCGTCGACTAATTTTACTGCACCGATTTCAATGGCGCGGTCACCCATATTCGGAGAGAGACCAGTGGTTTCAAAGTCGAGTACGACAACAGAGTTAGCTTGGGGCATGAAAGTTTTCCAACTGAACGATAAGGGGCAAGAGTATCAACGAAACGGATACAAAAAGAAAGGTTATGATGGGTAGACTGTGTGAGTTAGGTTATTTACTATTCTTGATTCATTCGAACAAAGACATTGCGATTGCGCGCTCTTTAAACGAGCGCTTTTAGCTTCGAGGGAAATTATGGAAACGATCATCAAACAAGCAATTGAGCTGCGAAAAGAAGCTAAGTATCAAGCGTCGAGAGCGTTACTTACAACACTACTAGACGATGAACATTTTGCCGCAAAAGCGCACTTACAAATCGCTTGGTCGTACGACAATGAAGGCAAAGAGCAAGAAGCAATCGGTCATTACTTGTCTGCGCTTTCAGGAACACTCTCTTCGCTAGAAAGATTTGATGCTTTGTTCGGCTTAGCGAGTACCTACCGAAGCCTTGGCGAGTATTCAGAAGCATTAAGCTATTTTGAACAAACGTTGGATGAATACCCTAATGCGATCGAAGTTCAGCCTTTTTATGCAATGTGTCTTTACAATGTGGGTCGACATAAAGAAGCCACATCATTGTTACTCGAACTCTTAGTGTCCACCACCAACAGCGATGCAATTAAAGAGTATCAGCGAGCTATTTCTTTGTACGCTCGAGATCTCGATAAAACTTGGTAGCTTTTGGTTCTAGTAATCATCAAATATTCAAAAAAGATTCACTACGCGCGGCATTTACGCCTTGTTGTTTTTATCATTAAAGTGGTGTGTTAAAGCTTCATTAAGGCGCTTGCTCACCGTTTTAAAGTGTTACATCCATGGAGAGGACAATGGAATACTTTCAGTACTATGGGATCGACTGGGTTGCGATGGTACTTACGTTTCTTGCCATTTGGCAAATCGGAAACAAGAACAAAATTGGTTTCATCTTAATGATGTGCGGAAACACCAGTTGGGTTGCAGTTGGGTATCTCACAGGCAGCGTGGCAATGATAATTGCCAATATCATCTTCTTCTCTATGAACCTACGAGCCATCATCAAGTGGTCTCAACCTGACGACGAATCAAAAGTGACGCCAGTTGAGCAATAAGTGGTAAATTGAACAAGTGCAGGAGAGGGGACGGGTTTATTTAGTGTTCGTGTTATGTATTGAGTGTTTCAAATGCTCGACAAACGTTTCAAATGCTCAATAAACATCGGGATCTTCTTCGCTACGTGCTTTCTGGAAGCGTAAAAGGCGTATAACACCAAATCTTCTGGCTTGTATTCAAGTTCAACGACTTCCAGTACTCCGGATTGTACGTCTTCATAGCAGAACGCTTCGGGAAGAATAGCAAAGCCAAATCCTGCTAACGCGCCGACTTTAGCAAGTTGTCCACTATTAACCTTAAATGCAGATTGTACTCGTTGAGTTATCTGCTCTCCTTCTGAGTTTTTGAAAACCCAAGGCGTTCCTTTCAATGCCGTAAAACTGCTAATACAAGGAAGGTGTTTTAAATCGTTAATTTTGTAAGGTTTTTGGCATGTTTGCAGTAGGATAGGTGAGGCGACAACAACGCTAGACCAGCGCTTAATCTCTTTGGCAATCCAATTGCTGTCTTCAAGTTTTCCACGATGAAAACTCAAGATAACATCAAACCCATCAAGCAAATCCTCTTTAGGGCTTAGGTTGGTCTCGCAACTCAATGAAATCGCAGGGTGTTGAGAACAGAAAGAGACAACCGCTCGCGCCAACTCCGGTGAATCTGGCATTAAAACGTTAAGTTGTCCCGTGACTTGATGTGAGTGTTGCGTGACTTCTTCGAGCGCGTCATTCAGTTTGTCCAAAAGAGGTTGCGTACGTATGTAGAGGTGCTCTCCGGCATCTGTAGCGCATATTCTTCGGGTTGTTCTATCAAACAATCGCACATCAAGTTGTTCTTCTAGTAAAGCAATATGGCGGCTGACGTTTGAAGTCGGCAGGGATAAAAACTCGGCGGCTCTCTTAAAGCTATTGTTTTCATAGACACAATGGAAGCTCTTTAGCCATTGCTGATCAATTCTCTCAAGCATTTTGGTTTATCCCATATTATTGGATTATAAAGCCCGTAAAGTGCACTTTATTACTTGAAACAGGTTAATACAATGCTCGATAACGTTGTTTCTAAGTTGAAGGATCCCAATGAGTTGGCTAGAAAAGCTATTAGATAAAAAGAGCATCATCAGTACGCGCAAAGCATCCATCCCAGAGGGGGTATGGACCAAGTGTCATTCTTGTGAACAAGTTTTGTATCGGCTCGCCCTTAAGGAGAACCTAGAAGTTTGCCCAAAATGTCAACATCATATGCGGATGTCAGCTCGGCATCGTTTGGATAGCTTTTTGGATAAAGGGGAGCGGATAGAAATTGGCAGTGAATATGAGCCAACAGATATGCTCAATTTTAAGGATAAAAAGCGCTACAAAGAACGTATCGCACTTGCTCAAAAGAATACTGGAGAGAAAGATGCATTAGTTGCAATGAAAGGCGAGCTACTAGGTTTACCCATTGTCGCATGTGCATTCGAGTTTTCATTTATGGCAGGTTCAATGGGGTCGGTCGTAGGGGCTCGTTTTGTTGATGCCGTCGATACAGCAATAGAAGATAATTGTGCATTAGTTTGTTTTTCAGCTTGTGGTGGCGCTCGTATGCAAGAGTCCTTAATGGCGTTAATGCAGATGGCAAAAACCAGTGCAGCATTAGCGCGTTTGTCTGATGCACGCTTGCCCTATATCTCGGTATTGACCGATCAAACGTTCGGCGGCGTCTCTGCAAGTTTGGCTATGCTGGGGGACATCAACATTGGTGAACCTGCAGCCAGAATCGGGTTCGCAGGGCGTCGTGTGATTGAACAAACCGTGCGAGAAAAGCTACCGGATGGCTTTCAACAAAGTGAGTTTCTACTTGAGCATGGCGCTCTTGATATGATCGTACAAAGGCAGGATATGCGAGAACGAGTAGGTGGGCTAATAGCAAAGTTGACCAATACAAGTATCCAGATAGATGCAGGGTAACTTTGTCTTGTTGACATATAAGCTTGCTGCTTTGTCACGGTTTTTTTACTGGGAAACAAGGAAGACCAGAAGCGCGGTCTTCCTTGATAGTCTGATACGAGAATATCTTCGAGAAGGGTTTAGCGTTATCTATTTGTCATATTGTACTGAATAGTTTGGCTAAAGCTTGGCAGTGTGACCTCTAGCAGTGCCACATCTGGCAGAGTATCACCGTCGCTGTTCTGGTATTGATAGCGGTATGTGCTGACTGCATCGCCAGCGGTTTGTTTCATTGATTTGATTGGATGGAAGGCAAGACCAAAGAAATCTAAGTCTACTTTCCACTCTTTCACTGGATCTACATAGTAAACACCATAAACCAATGAACCATCATCCTCATACTCCATTTCAAAGGTTTTGGTGCCTTTGCCGAACAACTTCTGAGTTGCTTTTTTGATTTCGCCATTCGGGTAGTATTGCAGCAAGAGGGTACTCTTTTCCTTTGGTGTCGAGAGCTTAACCTCACGGATTTTTCTTAACTTACCATCTTCATGGTAGGAGTAATGAAATTCGCGAACAGACATATCGTCGCCAGACTGCGGTACTTGGCGGCGTTGAAGAAGTTTGCCATCAGCACCATACGTATATTGAATTCGATATGTCGCGATAGGTGTACCGTTAAGATCGGCAGCCTCATCCTGAAAGACTTGCTTATTCTCAACATCAACTTGACCGAGTTCGTTATAGCTGTATTGAGAGATGAAGTTTTCTTTGGTGTGTCTAACGTAACTGTTGATTGAGCCGTGCTTCATTAGCGCACGTGCAGATTCCAAAAAGCCTGCATCGTTATAGGCGTAGTCAAATGTACTGTCTGCGTAGTCGCGCTGTGTTACTCGTCCTAGCTGATCGTATGAGTACGCGCCAGCTACAGTTAGTTGCCCTTGGTTAGACTTTGCTATTTGTGTTAAGCGAGATTGGTTTGCAGTGACCAGACCCTGGTCAACGTAATCTTCAAACACCGAATAGTGTTCGTAAGCCGTAGCGTTAAATGCAGCGAAAATTGCCAGACCGGCGAAGCTTCTTTTAATGTTCATAGTTAGTAGCCTGTTATTTATGGTTTTTATTAATTTTTCAATCGGAAGAGAGGTTTAACTCGACCGATGTAAGCGTCCTCAATTTCAGTATCGAGAAGCAAAGCTGAGCTTATCAGTAGGATTTTATAAAGTAAGTATAAATATGATAATAATTATCATTTAAATTTATTTGTTTGAGATTGATTCAAAGAAAAAGCCAATGAAAACGCTCAAAGACCATAAAAAGAGGGGGTATTTTGAAACCAGAAACAATGTGGTGAAGTGACTTGCCTACATTGCTGTATCGCCAATATCAGCATGCTTGGTCGTTGTTTAATCAGTTGCGCGGCAATGTCAGGGAATCTTACTAATATGCGAGCTTACTAACACGCCATACGTGACACTTAATGTATTCTTACTGGAAGCGAAGAAGAGGAATCTATCAATGTCAAAAAGCTCCAAGCTTCAGAATGAAGACAAACTGGTTAAGAAGGCACTAGAGATTGGCGGGAAGATGGCGAAGCTACAAGGCTTTGACCTTCCGCAGTCACCACAACCTGTAAGAGTAAAAGCGATTTACCTATTCTTGGTCGATGCCAAGCAAATCACGCCACTGCCAGAAAGCAAGCTCGACGGCGCAAACATCAAACACAGACTGGCAGTGTGGATACACAGTGCTTTGCCAGATAACGACCCTCTAAAGTAGAAAACTCAAGAAGTCGCATAGGTCATTAATTAACATAGACCATCAAATAACAAGGCGAGCCAAATGGTTCGCTTTGTTTGATCTTGGCAAGCGCACTAGGGTCTCCGAATGTTTCGTTATTATTGATTTACAAAACAGAATCAAAAGGACTAAAGATAAACTAAGAGAAGCGCTACAATGCACGCGTTGCGAGAGAGCAACCAAGTAGACTCATTCACAGAAACCTTAAAGTAACCATACATGTCTAAAGATTTCGAATTCACCACAGAATACACACTCGACAAACCATTCTTTGCAGAGTGTTATGATCAAACTAGCCAGCCAGTTAAGTTCCCACACGCATACCTGAAAGGGATCTTGTTTCTTATTTTTGGTGTGGTTTTATTGGAGTTTGAACTGCTACCTAACGGTTATGTGGGTTGGTTCTTTATCGTATTGAGTGTGATTGAAGCGTTCAGTGTGTACTGCAAGCGAACGTGGTGGCTGTGGCGTCAAACCATTAGTTCAAGCCGTGGCAACAAAGTGGTGTTTGAAGTTAACGCGGATGGCGTGCGCTACAAAAGCGGTAAAATCGATCGCAGCCTCGCTTGGAAAGAAATCGACCAACTCGAACAAACCGATTTGGGCTTTATCCTTCATCTTGGTAAACAACGCCAATACATCAGCAAATCTTGCTTAAACGATGAAGTTATTGCGTTTATGGTAGAACAGCACGCGGCATCGAAAGCGAGCTAACAAATCCTTACTGACAAAAGAGGCGAGTCAAGTGGTTCGCCTTTTTTGATCTTAGGATTTGGTGTCCATGGGGTAACTCTGATTCTGACTCGAAAGCTGAACCACTACACTCGGCGTTACAGATGGGTCATTCCAGCGAGCCTAGGCGAGACTAGGAATCTACCTAAGCGTACAGTGGGAATCAAACCCGCATCGTCAGCTTTGAAGGAGGCGTAGTACGGTTTTTGGAAGAGAAATTGGTCATTAAATCTATTTAATATCAACTAT